>JAWXVA010000083.1:0-10605 GCA_044425815.1 Eubacteriales bacterium | reverse complement strand
TATCAGCATATTATCAATGCAATGGGAGTTTACACGGCATCGATTATTCCGTGGGGAATTACAGAATGTGTTCTAGGGATTTTCCAAGGTACGGGTTATACCATGTACAATCTGATGATTAGCTTGGTAAGAATCTATGTGCTTCGTGTGCCGGTAGTAATTATCTTGTGTCTTCCAATATGGGGATTGGGAGAATATGGAATATGGTATGCAATGTTACTCAGCAATTTTCTTTGTGCATTTTTCTCATTAAGCACCTATTTAATCAAGCGAAAACAGATTTTTGGGAAATTATTTATTGAAAGAGGATAGTTAGGGGTAAAAATAGACAAAAAAGAGTGTGTAAATTTGGTGAAAAGATCATGTGAAAATAATAGAAAATTACTTGACTTTATCTATTTTTTAACATACAATAAACGCAAGATACGGATATACAAATACCGTGCGTATATCCGAAGATAAAAAACAGCAGGTAGGAGAGAAAAAAGATGATGAAAATGAATCATAAAATAGCAACGTTTCTACTTGCAGGAGTAGCGACATCGCTCCTTGCAGGGTGTGCAAGTGGGAATGAAGGTCTAAAAGAGGTAGATATAGAAAGCCTAGTTCATGAAGTGGAATTTCCGCTAGATGAATCGTTAGAATTGACATTTCATTATCATGCAAGAAACTTGTATGTATTCAATGAAGAATGGCCAGTATATCAAGCGTTAACAGATATAACCAATATATCGCTCATTAATACGGCGAATTCAGTTGCAACGGATTCCGTAGCACAGATACAACTCGAGATTATTGATGGACTAGGATCTGATATCTATGGTGGAAATAATACAGCACCTTATTTCATGGAGTATGGTCCGGATGGAGCATTTTATCCTGTGAATGAATTCTTGGATGTGATGCCATATTTCTCAGCATACTTAGATGAGAATCCTGAAGTCGTAGCATCCATAACAGCAGAGGACGGAAATATTTATCATATTCCTTATATTCAAGAAGGGGATGTGGCACGTGCCTATTTTATCCGTACAGATTGGCTGGAAACACTAGGTTTAGAAACGCCTGATACTGTAGAAGAATTAGAGGAAGTATTGATTGCCTTTCGAGATGAGGATCCAAATGGAAATGGTCTAAATGATGAAATACCATATTTTAATGATAAGTGGAATGAAATGATTCGTTTAGTAAATCTTTGGGATGCTAGATGTTATGCGCAAGATGATTATAGTCAAAGAGTCGTACCGACAGAAGATGGAACGGTATATCATGCATGGATGGCAGAAGAATTTAAAGAGGCAATCAAAGAAGTATCTGATTGGTACAGTGAAGGGTTAATTGACCAAGCAATCTTCACTAAAGGTACCTCTTCAAGACCAGAGTATTTGGCTGGAGATATTGGAGGAATGACTCATGAGTGGACAGCATCTACATCTTCATATAATGATATTGTGAATGTAGAAGGGTTCCAATTTGAAGCAATTGCTCCACCACTAACAGAAGGTGGAAATCGTTGGGAAGAGCATCAAAGAATGACAGTAAGACCAGACGGATGGGCGGTTTCATGGGCTTGTGAAACACCATCAGAAGCGTTTGCATATATGGATTACTTCTGGTCAGAAGAAGGAAGAATTCTAAGCAACTTTGGTATTGAGGGTGAACATTATACATTAGTAGATGGAGAACCACAATTTACAGAAGAAATTCTCTACGGAGAAGAAGCTGTTAATATATATCTTGAAAAATATGTAGGGGCACAATTAAAGCAAGGTTACTGGATGGACTACAATTATGAACTTCAATGGACAAATGAAATTGGTCAAGAGTGCGTGTCGTTATATACAGAAAATGATTATGGCGCTGAGTGTATTCAATTGCCAACATTAGCATATACAGCAGAGGAGCAGATTGTATATGAAGCAGTACTTACTACAGTAAATGACTTTTTAGATGAAACAATTCAGAGATGGGTGATGGGAGATTCTAGTTTAGTGGATGCTGAATGGGATGCTTATATCGCAGAACTAGAGGCGTTAGAAGTAGATTCATTAATTGAAGTATATCAAAGTGCATATACAAGATATTTAGAGACAGTGGCAGCAGCATCAGCTGAATAATAAAGTTAGGTAAATAAAGTAACAATTAATTTAACAATAAATATGTATACAAAATAAGGAGAAAATTATGAGTAAATTAGCAGTAATCACAGGAGCAACATCAGGAATCGGATTCGCAGTAGCATTAGAATTAGGACATGCAGGTTATGATTTAGTAATTAGTGGTATCGTTGACGAGCAAGGAGCACAAGCAGTAAAAGATCTTGAAGCAGAAGGATTTAAAGCAGAGTATGTAAGCTGCAATGCAACAGATGAGAATTCAGTAAATAAATTTATCTCGTATGTAGGAGAAAAATATGGTAAAATCGACGCACTTATTAACAATGTAGGTGGTCTAGGTGGAAGAATGAGATTCGAAGAAATGACTACAGAATTCTATAAAAATGTAATGGCACTTAACTTAGATAGCGTATTTTTCGCATCAAGAGCAGCGATTCCATACTTAAAGAAATCAGAAGACGCATCAATTATCAACTATGCATCGATTGCATCTTATAATGCAGGTGGCCCAGGAGCTGGTATTTACGGAACTTCAAAAGGAGCAGTACTTACATTAACAAGAGCACTTGCAAAAGACTTATCAGAATATTCAATCCGCGTAAACGCTGTTTCACCAGGAACAATTGATACTGCATTCCACGCAGCGACAAACAGAGAGATTGTTGAAGGATGGAAAGCTGGTATCTTAATGGGAAGACTTGGTGAGCCAAGTGAAGTGGCTCAAGTAATTGAATTCCTTGTGTCTAAGAAAGCCTCTTTCTTAACAGGTGAAGTAATCCAAGTTAACGGTGGACAAGACTTCAGATAAGAGTGAAGTGTAGATTAGCCAAGGTTTTGACATAACAGTCGACCTTGGCTTTCGTTTTAACATTGTGATATTTGAAAGGGTAAACAGATGAAAAAGTCAAAGAAAAATCAAACAAGAGTAATCTATACAACAAAGACTCGAAAAGAGCGTATTATGCAAACGATAAAAGATGATTGGCAGCTATATGCACTATTAGCACCGCTATTTATTTGGTTGGCATTGTTTTCTTATAAACCAATGTATGGTCTTATCATCGCATTTCAAGATTATAACTTATTTAATGGAATGGCAGGAAGTAATTGGGTAGGATTTGAAAACTTTGAAAGACTGTTCTTTGGATCTGGTTCTACAAATTTTTGGAGAGCATTTAAAAATACAATCGTGACTAGCTCTTATTCGTTATTATTTGCATTTCCATTGCCGATTATTTTGGCATTGTTATTCAATGAAATTAAAGATGGACTGTTTAGAAGAGGTGTACAAACAGCAATGTTTCTACCACATTTTTTATCTGATGTAATTCTTGCAGGAATTGTTATTTCATTCTTGGAACCAGATACAGGAATTATCAATGTATTATTGCAACATCTAGGAATTCTAGAAGATGGAGTGTATTGGCTGACAAAAGCAGAATGGTTCCGTCCGATTTATGTAACGAGTACGATTTGGAAAGAAGCAGGGTTTGGTTCTATCGTATACTTTGCAGCACTAAGTGGTATTTCACCAGAGCAATACGAAGCAGCGGCAGTAGATGGTGCTACAAAGATTCAGAAAATGTTGTATATTAGTTTACCAAGTATTGCACCAACAATTGCAATTATGCTTATTATAAGAATTGGTAATTTATTAAATGTAGGATATGAATTAGTTATGTTATTATATCAACCTGTTACATATGAAACAGCAGATGTTCTCAGCACATATATTTATAGATTAGGTATTACTGGAAGTAATGACTTCTCACTTGCAGCAGCGGCAGGATTATTCAACTCAGTTATTGGATTTACGCTTGTAATTGGTGCTAATAAAATCAGTAAAAAAATGTCAGACACAGTATTATGGTAGGTAAAGGGGATAAAACAATGAAAAAAACAAAAATGTCAAGTGACAAAATATTTACAATTGTAGTATATGTGACTCTTGGAATTTTGGGTCTTGCATCCCTCTATCCATTTTTATATGTATTATCTAGCTCTTTAAGTTCAGGAAATATGGTATCATTAGGAGAAGTAGTATTATTTCCGAAAGAATTTACGATAGATGCTTATAAATACGTATTATCACAGTCTATGTTCTGGAGCTCGTATGGAAATACATTATTTTATACAATTGTAGGTACAGCATACAGTATGGTGCTATCTTCAACAGGAGCATATGCACTATCTAGAAAGAATCTAAAAGGAAGAAAAATCTTCAACTTATTATTAGTATTTACCATGTGGTTTCAAGCAGGTATGGTGCCAATGTATTTGAATTTTGAAGCATTGGGAATCAAAGATAACAGATGGGGAATCGTAGTAGCATTTGGTATAACTGCATTCAACATTATCTTACTTCGTAATTACTTTGAAAATGTACCAGAATCATTAGAAGAAGCCTGTAAAATTGATGGAGCAGGGCATTTTACAATTTTTAGTAAAATATTCTTGCCATTATCAAAACCAGCCCTAGTAACCGTAATTCTGTACTATGCGATTGGTAGATGGAATGGATTTTTCTGGACGATGGTATTAATTAGTGATGAAACAAAAACACCGCTTCAAGTATACTTAAGATCAATGATCGTAGAAAGAGCAGCACTAGCAGATACAGTATCTTCGACATTGTATTCGTCAAGCTATTCATCAGACACAATTATTTATGCAGTGATCGTGTGTTCGATGATACCAGTTATTATTGCTTATCCATTTATCCAAAAATACTTTACAAAAGGTATTATGGTTGGTGGAGTAAAAGAATAAAAAGAAAATGAATTGATTAGATTAGGAGTAAATGATGAGAGAAAAATATTTGTTTATGGATACGCCATTAAGTGAATTAAAAGAACAAATTAGAAATGAAAAACAACCAGTGTTTAGACGTTTATACGAACTAGCTAGAGTATATAAAGAAATGAATTTACCAGAGGAGCATCCAGATAAAAGTACAACATTTATGGGGATGGCAGCATTTAACCTTAGCTTATTATATAAATTGACAGATCAAAAACAATATTTAGAAGAGGCAAAACGTTGGATATTTACAGCGGTAAACTACCCACACTGGGGGAATAAATTCTTAGTGGACGTAGACCTGAGTGCATCATTTATTTTGTTTGGACTATCAATTGCGTATGACTGGTTAAAAGAAGACCTTACAGCAGAAGAAGAGCAAGCGTTACGCGAGAAATTAGTACTTCAGACAAATCGTATGTATGATTTCAAGGTAAAGACAGCAGGAGAAGGTTGGGCGACAGCGTATTTCCAAAACCATAACTGGATTAACATGACAGGGCTTGCAACAGCAGGTTATGCGTTAGTAGATCAATATCCAGAAATGCAAGTGATTATTGATGATGCAGCAGCAAATTTCGAGAAAGTATATAGCTTAATGCCAAATGATGGTAGTGATTATGAAGGGGTTGTATATTGGAGATACGGAGTGATCTGGTTATATATTTATGGGCATCTAGCAAAGACAGAAGCGAAGAAGAATCACTTCGAATCATGTGATTTCTTAAGAGAAACATTTTTCTATAGATTATATCAAGCAGCACCAAATCTAGAAGAAATCGTGAATTACGGAGATTGTCATGATAAGAAGAGTGGTCACAGTACAGCGATGTACTATAAAATGGCTGCAGAGTATAACAATGGATATGCGCAACACTTAGGTGATATTGTAAGCAAGAATTTCGTATATCGTGAGCAATATGAAAGTAAAGTAAAACCTGGAATCTTACCAGAAACAGGGTTGGAATTATTATGGTACAATCCGTCGGTAGAGGTAAAATCATTTGAAGAATTAGACACTACAAAATATTTTGAAGACTTAGGTCTTGTAGTACTTAGAAATTCATGGGATAAAGACGCATTCCACTATTCATTCAAATGTGGTATGCCAGGTGGTAAAAAACAATTTGTAGAATCCTTCAAGATGGAGAAAGAAGAAGGAATCAAAGTGCGTGGACTATCACATCAACACCCAGATAATACAAGCTTTGTGATTATGTCGAATGACACGTACCATGCGGTAGATGAAGGGTACAACAGAACGGTAAAAGCATGTGAACATAACGTAATCACTGTCGATGGAAAAGGATACAGAAACGAAGGACAGAATAATGTATGGCATGGATTAGAAGAAAGTCATACAGCAGAAATCACAGGATTTACACAAGAAGAGGGACTTACTTACTTTGTAGGAAGTGCACCAAACATGTATGTAGATGAAGTGGAATTGACAAAGTATAATCGTCACGTATTATATACAGGTTCGAATCATATCTACATGATCGATGAATTAGAAAGTAATCTAGAACATACATACACATACCATTTACATACAGAAGTTCCTGCAGTAGAAACTTCAGAAAATGCATTTGAATATGCAAATGGACCGGGCCAAATGAACGTGCATATGAATGCAGGAGAAGCAATCGAGCACAGTACAGGACATACATATGTCAAAGCGATTATGACTAGCCAAGAGCCTGATATTTTCCGTGAAGTAAATATGGATACTTTATTTGTAAATAATGTTGAGAAATCAAAAACAGCAGAATTCTTGACGGTTATGAAGACAGATGATTATTTCCAAGCAGAGAAATTCAATGTTACAAATATTAACGAAGAAGGAACAGAAGGCTTCGTTGTTGAAACAGAAGAAGGAACAGAAACATTACTATTCTCGAAATCAGCAATTAAGGCGGCTGGAATTGAAAGTGATGCGAAAATCGTATTTGTCCAAGTTGTAGCAAGAGTAAAAACTGTCTTTGCGGTGGATTGTACCTATGTGAAAATAGATGGTAAAATTGTGCTAGAAGATAATACAGAAGCACAAGTGATGATTAAAGGAGTTTAATTCGTGAAGATATTTGAAATTAACGAGAAATTATTTAAAGAAGATCCTACCTATATAGGAATGCTTGATACCATGCGCGCAGAAGTAAGTAAATTCTGCGCCGAGTTTCACGATTCACCAGAATACTTAAGTGAATGGGGACACAATTATTTCTGCCCAGAAGATGGAGAACGATTAATATTTGATTTGGACAAACCACATGCACACGAGTGTGAACTCTGTCATACAGTCTATCAGAATCAGACATTTGATAATGTATGGAGATATTTTTATAGAAATCAAGCGATTCTTACATTGATGAAATTAGCAGTGCTTTATAAGACAGAAGGCAAGCAAGAATACTTAGATGATTATAAGAAAATACTTGGATTCTATTCGGATCACTATGTAGAATTCGCACTGCATGCAAAAGATGTTATCGTGGAAGATGTAACGTATGATATCGGTGGTGCGGGTCGTTTGATGCCACAAGGATTAAATGAAGCAATTGTTGCAATTCGAATCATTATTTCCTTAGAGCTTTTAAAAGATGACATCGATGCTGAGTTTGTTTCTAGCCTAGAGAAGCATTTATTTATGCCAATTACGGAAATTCTTATCCCGCAGATTAATCGTATACACAATATTCCATGCTGGTTAAATGCAGCAGTAGGAGTGATTGGATTATATTTGGATAATCAAGCGTTGAAAGATATCGTATTCCAAGGAGAATTTGGAATCAATACTCAATTAGAACAAGGGGTAACTTCAGATAAGTTCTGGTACGAGGGATCCATTCATTACAATTTCTTCTTGTTAGAAGGGGTTGTAGATTTAATGGCATTCTGTGAACTTCACGGACAAGAATTTGCGTCTAAAGGCGTAGTGGAAGAGATGTTGAAGCAAGCGTATGACTATGCATTTGATAATGATATTTTCCCGAATCCGAATGATGGATGGCCAAATGTAACATTGAAATCATACGAATATATTTACTGTCTCGCAACAAAAGTATTTGCTGCAGATAGTGAAGTTGGAAATATCTATAAGAACATTGTTGCAAATAATAGAAAACGAGTAGAGTTCCCATTATCTAAGCCATACTATTATAACAATGAGATTAGTTTCGAAAGATTAGTGTGTCTTCCGGATATTGATATTGCAGACAGAACAGAAATAAAAAGAGCATCAAAATGTTTCGAGAACTCATATTTTGGTATGTTAAAGAACGAAGATGTGAATGTATTTATGAAATATGGACATCGAGGTCCATCTCATGCCCATCCAGATAAGATGAATATTGAGGTAATGATTCAAGGGGAATCTCTTTCAAGGGATTTATCTAATACAGGATATGCATCTAAGCTATGTAACGAGTGGCATAGACATTCCCTTTCTCACAATACAGTATTAGTGAATGGAGAAGATCACGTATCGATGGAAGGTGGAACGGTCTTAGAATTTAGCGATAATGTCTGCCATGCAGAAGTAAAGGATGTCTACACAGGTGTTGATTATACAAGAAGAGTGGAGATTACAGAAACTGGATTCAAGGATGCTTTTCTTGTGGCATCGCAAGAAGAACAAGTATATGATTGGTTCTTCCACAGCGAAGCAGAACTAGTGACAGATTTATCTAATCATGTAGTAACAACAGTTGACGATATAACATTTACAACCAATGGCTATGAGCACTTAAAAGACTTGAAACAAATAGCAGTGGATGCCAATGAACTGATTCTTGAATGGAAATTGGGTGAAACATTGTTAAGAAACAAAGTAAACACAATGGGAAAAGAAATGTTTATAGCACAGACCTATGATAATCCAGTATCAAGATATAGAACGGCAGTAATATTGCGAGAGAAAGCGAAGAAGGCAGAATTCAAGCAAGAATGGATGATTCTTTCTTAAAATTAGAGACAGGAAAGTGACGAAAATTAGGAGGATAGTATGAATAAAGAATATTATTTTTTAAACGAAGAAATCGAATTTGAACACGTAAGTGATACAATTAAGCGCAAGATTGTAGCACGTGGTGGAGATATGATGATTGTAGAAGTACATTTTAAAAAGGGTGCAATTGGAGCACTACATCATCATATTCATGAGCAAGTGTCTTATTGTATCTCAGGAAAAGTAGAATTTGATGTAAATGGGGACAAGCAAGTTATCTGTGGTGGAGATTCTGTATTTATGCCAATTGAATCATTACATGGATGTGTGGCACTTGAAGATACTGTACTGTTAGATATCTTCACGCCACAACGAGAAGATTTTTTGAAAAAATAGAATCGTGAAAGCAGAAGTCGAAAACAGAAGATATTGGCATTGAAAAAAGAGGGAAAGAATCATGGTGAAAATATTTTTTCGTAAATATGGAGTGGAACTACTAGAAGGATACTTGGCGGCAATGGCATGTTATTTATGCATGTACACAGCGGATTGGAATATTTGGGTTACTGCTATAATCATTGGCTTTGTAAATTCTTATCTAAAGACTCCGGTTGTAAATGCATTACATATAGGCAATGCAGATAAGGACGATATTTTTGGTATAAAGCACAATAAAGTTATCAAAAATATATTTGAAGCACTGGTGATATGTGGTATAATATATGGCATGTATTATTTGGTGAATTTGGTATTATTTGCAACGTCTGTAGAACCAATTACATTTGGTGTTCTGTATGAATTAATTCATATTGGAATCAGTAAGATTATGAAAAAATGGAAATAACTATTAGAAAAGTATATGTTATCTAATGGAAAGAGGTAGGAATGAAGATCAATAGAACGGTCGACAGAGCAATTAGTATGTTGCAGTTAATTGCAAAACATGAAGAGGGATTGAGCTTAAACGAAATCTGTGAAGCAATGGAGATTCCCAAATCAAGTTGTTTTGATATTCTGCATACACTAGTGAATTCACATATGGTAGAGCCGATAGGAAAAGAAGGGAAGATTTATCGTATCGGAGTACAATCTTTCATTATCGGAAATCAATATATGGAGAATAAAAAACTAGTAGATGTAGCTAGAACAAAAATTGAAAAATTTGGAGACACTTATGGGAAGTCAGTATTTGTTGCAGAGGACAATCTAGGATATGTTGTCTATGTATATAAATATCAACCGAAAGATTTATCGGTAGTGGCGTCGTGTACAGTAGGAACAACAAATGAGTACTACAATACGGCTCTCGGCAAATGTATGCTGGCATTTAAAGAGGATTGTATGGAATTAATAGAACAATTCTATCGTGAACACAAAATAGATGATAAGGAAAAGCTGATAGGTCAGGTGGAAGAGATTCGACGATGCAAATATGTGTATAGTGATCAAGAACATCAAAAACAGTTATTTTGTATAGCAGCACCAGTTTTCGATCATAGAGGTCAAGTGGCATCAGCAATCAGTATCTCGGGTCTATATAAGGATGCAGAGACTTGCAAGGACGAAAGAGATGATCTAAGAAAAATGGCAGAAGAAATATCGAGAGATATTGGATTTACAGGAATATACTAACGGATAAAATAAGAACGAGATTCAAGGGGATTAATACCCTAGAATCTCGTTTATTTCGTTTAATATATTAGTTGCAATTTCAAGTGCGGTATGTGCATCTTCTTTTGATAC
>JAWXVA010000082.1:0-10647 GCA_044425815.1 Eubacteriales bacterium | reverse complement strand
TCGTAAATTGACAGCAGAAAAGCGAACAAAAGAAACAGAAAAAGAACAAGGGATACAAGAGGGGGTAGTATGCCTTCTGCGTATCCAATTAATTGAATATCATGCCAAATATATGGAATTGGAGAAAATCCCTAATTACGTATATGAATCGTTCAAATCCATGTACAAAGCCTATCATGCATTAGGCGGTAATGGATTGGTCACGAGAATGATGGAAGATATAGAGGAGCTGGAAATCACAAACAGAAAAGGAGAAGAGTGAAATGACAAGTTTAATAAGTAAAACATGGTGGATGGCAGCAGGAACCAGAGCCATCAAAACAGTAGCACAAACAGCAGTAGCAACTATCGGTGTTGCTGCAGCAATGGGAGAAGTGAATTGGGTGTACTTAGGGTCAGCAGCGTTATTAGCAGGAGTAATGTCGCTACTTACCTCGCTAGCAGGTATTCCAGAAGTAACAACAGAGACAATAGTAGAATAAATTAGAAAGAAAGAGGTAAGATTATGAATGTTATAGAAACAAATTTAAGCTTTGGAAGCTTGTCAACACGTAGTAAAACAACGGGCATTTATTTACATCACGCTGCAGCTACAACTTGTGATGCAGCTACAATCCACGCATGGCATAAAGCAAAAGGTTGGTCAGGCATTGGGTACCATTTTGTAGTACGCAAAGACGGTACAATTGAAAGAGGTAGAGCAATCGATAAGATTGGAGCTCACGTAACTGGATACAATAGCTACTCAGTAGGAATCTGCTTCGAAGGCAACTTTGAAAATGAAGAAATGTCAGCAGCACAAAAGGCAGCAGGAATCGAATTAGTAGCATACGTAAAAGAAAAGTACGGAATTGCTACTTCTGCAATCAAGCGACATAAAGACGTTGCCAGCACAGCATGCCCTGGTACTAACTTCCCATTCGCTGATATCGTGGGTGGCAATACAATGACAGAAACAGTTACAACCACATCCACAGCAACCACTACAACAACATCATTATCTAAAGATGAGTGGGTGGGTAGACTCCAAGCAGAGTGCAACGAACAAGGCTATAGTAATCAAAAAGTAGATGAGATTGCAGGACCAGATACATTGGCAGGCTGTCCTACATTACGTAGTGGAGAGAGTGGCAACATTACAGGATTGATGCAGGAACGATTAGTAGCAATGGGTTATGATTTACCAGAACACGGTATCGATGATGATTTTGGCAGCGAGACAAAAGCGGCAGTTAAAGAACTACAAACAGAGCACGAAATCACAGTAGATGGTGTTGTGGGATCAGACACATGGTCTGTACTACTTGGATTATCGTAGACATTATATTTATTATAGAAGAAACCCCATCATTCGACGTAGTCTGATGGGGTTAAATTCTATCAATTTGTATGATTTTATTCCACTGGTCAATATTGCAGTCCAGTCCACCGTATTGCGTAGCAATCGCCATTGCTAATTTAGGGTTTGTTTCCTTAATGTTAACAGGGTATTGTAAGCGTTTTTCATAATTCCACATAATCTATAATCCTCCTTCTTCCCAAGGCCAAGGTTGGTTAATCCAGTTCCAATAGTCTACATCTGAGATTGTAACATCATCGATGATAAGAGGACCATATTCTTTTGCGTATGCAGCTAAAGCATCATTTCGCATTTTGCTACATTCATCAAAATAAGCTAAAGCTTCCTTGTTTTCGGGATGAGTGTCTAAGAACAAAACAGTGTCTTGTAGTGCTAAGCTAATAGCATCTATCTTTCGTAGCATTTCCTGTTGATACATATTCATAGATCGAGTCATTATTTATATCCTCCTGCGCCTAAAAATGGTTTGTATAAATCGGGAAAAAGAGTTCCCTTGCTTAAGATTTTATCTGTATCGAATGTGTTCTCCCATTTCTGCCATGGAACATAAGCCATTGCGATTGGAAGATCAGCTAAATTTTCATCATTATTTCTAGAATAATAAGATGGTGTAGGTGTGTTATATGAAATGTCTAAAGGTGCTTGATAGGCGTTGTTTCTACTGTAATTAGGATTACTTCTATAGTTTGGCATAAAACCTCCTAGATTCTTTTTAATAGTATAGTATGATAAATGAGAAAAAGTGTGTGTATAACAAAGCTTGCGTATTAGGAGAAACACAGATATAATAATTTTGGATACCATAGCGAGTATAATAATACTGGGTGAGTGGTAGTGATAAGAAAGCATGTTTAGGGAGTTAATATAAATGACAGAAGTGAGAAGCAATAAGCGAGGAAGTATTAGTTCGAAGACTAGTGGAAAGAAACGAAGAAATAGAATAAAAAAAAATTACTACTTTGACTACAGTCTAGTGGCAGTGTTGATCTTTCTGTTAGCATTTGGATTGATTATGCTTTATAGTATAAGTGCATATACGGCGATGCAAGAAGGGAATAGTGATATGTATTATTTTCAACGTCAGTTGATATATACAATGCTCGGTCTAGTAGCTATGGTAATTGCGTCGAAAATACCCTATCATTTCCTAGGAGCGTACTCGGGCGCTCTCTATTGGATATCCATGGTAGCTATGGCGCTAGTTCAAACCCCTTTAGGTATCGAAGCAAACGGAGCAAGGAGATGGATTTATTTTCCGATTATAGGTCAATTCCAGCCGAGTGAAATAACAAAATTAGCAATTATTCTATATGTTCCCTATATGATTAGCATAATGGGGAAAGCTGTTACAAAAAAAGAAAATTATAGACATATTCTTTTAAAGGGAGCAATGGCATCAGCAGGTGTTTTGTTTTTGACTGATAATCTGAGTACAGCAATTATTGTGTTTGGTATAGTGATGGGAATCATCGTAGTTGCGTTGCCGCAGTCAAGAGCTGTTGTAGTAGGGGGAATGGGTGTATTAATAGCAGGTTACCTAGCAGTTAGAACATGGGGCGTAGAAATTCTTACAGAGTTAGGTGGATTTCGTGGGGAACGTATTTTAGTATGGTTGGAACCAGAAAAATACGCGAGTGATGGAGGATATCAGGTGCTGCAAGGATTGTACGCGATTGGATCAGGAGGATTATTTGGGAAAGGCCTAGGGAATGGAACCCAAAAAATCACTGCAATTCCAGAAGTTCAAAATGATTATATCTTAGCGGCTATTATAGAAGAACTTGGCATATTTGGAGCAGCGATTATATTAATATTGTTTGGATTATTACTCTATAGATTATTTTTTATAGCGAGTAATGCACCAGATATTTATGGCTCGTTGGTAGTAACAGGGATTTTTATACATTTAGCATTACAAGTGATTCTTAATATCGCAGTAGTTACAGCGTTGATACCAAATACAGGGATTACACTTCCGTTTATTAGTTATGGGGGAACAGCGATGGTATTCTTATTGACAGAAATAGGAATAGCACTTAGCGTTTCTAGTAAAATTGTGCTTGTTGCTGAAAATGATGAGTAAAAGACTTCACAAAAAGATATAAACGTGGTATATTACATGTAGTATTCAAAACTACATCATGTAGAGGTAGTGTGAAATGATAGAAAGAATGAGGGATGGAAATGAGCTGTAGGATTATTATTGACACAGGCGGCGAGTACACGGAAGAGATGAGACTAAATGATATTTTTAGAATTGCACCGCTCAGTATTACGATTGATGAAGAGACATTCGTGGACGAAACAATTACACAACAGGAGTTATTACAAAAAATAGCTGCAAGTCCAAATTGTCCGAAATCATCGTGCCCATCACCAGAATCGTATATGGAACTATACAAGTGTGATTCGGATAATGTATATGTGGTTACATTATCAGCAGAATTAAGTGGGTCATACAATAGTGCGATTTTAGGGAAAAATTTATATGAAGAAGAATATGAAAATAAAAATATTTATGTTTTTAATTCTAAATCGGCTTCTGTTGGTCAAACAAATATTTGCATGAAGATTTATGAATATGAAAAAGCAGGAATGGATTTTGAAGAAATCGTTCAGAAAATAGAGGAATTTATTGAAGCAGATACAATTTATTTTGTGTTAGAATCATTAGATGCATTGAAGAAGAATGGCAGATTGACTGGGATTAAGAGTGTTCTTGCGACGGCTCTGAATATAAAACCAGTAATGAGCGCTGACGAAAATGGTATTATTATTCAAAAGAATCAAGCAAGAGGAGTAAAGAAGGCTCTAGTAAATATGGTGGACTACATTGCAGCAAACGTAGAGCATCCAGAAGATCGGGTGATAGGAATTGCGCATTGCAATAATTATGAAAGAGCACAACTAGTAAGTGAGATGATAGCAAGTAAAGTGAAGTTTAAAGATATATATATATCAGAGACTTCGGGCATTAGTACCTTATACGCAAGTGAAGGCGGAATTATTGTTTCTTTTTAAAATGTGAATTAAATGTGGTGAAATAAAAAAAAGTATCCAAATAAGGAGAAATGTGTTATAATACCACCTATGATATTAAAAGGAGATAGAGGATATGAGTCAGGAAAAAGTTGATAAATATAAAGAAAATAAGGCAAATAGAAAAGAGATTATGAGAAAAGAAAAACTTCATGCTATGATGCTTAAAGCTACTGCGGGAGCGATAGGATTAGTGATAGTTGGATGGTTAGGATTTTCGGTGTATAATTCTTATACAACTTCTATACCTACAGAAGAAATCACGGTTAATTATACTGGGTTTGAGACTTACTTGAATACACTAGAATAAGTTGCTAGCAGTAATTAGAGGTGAAGGTAGAAAGAATATAAAAAGAAAAAGATGAAAGAGTTCATATGTGTGAGCTCTTTTTTTTGTGTGGAAAAATATTCCTTGGAAAAATAACGCTTGAAAAAGCCAAAAAAGTAGTATACAATGTGTTCAAGTGGTAAAAAGTGGTGAGAAGTGTAAGAAAGTGGTGGAAAAGTGGAGAGCCGTTTTCGAAAGTAGGTGTTTTTAAATGTTTAGAGGTGAATACAGTCATAGCATAGATCCAAAGGGTCGATTAATTATTCCAGCTAAGTTCCGAGAGGGCCTTGGCGAAAATTTCGTTGTGACAAAAGAGATTGGTGGCTGTTTATCCGTTTATCCAGAAGAAGGATGGAAAGCATTTGAAACAAAATTATCAGAGCTCCCACGTTCGAAAGCCAATATCGTAAGATTTTTCTCTGGTAGTGCAGTAGATACAGGACTGGACAAGCAGGGGCGAGTACTACTATCCGCAGCACTGAAAACCTATGCTGAATTAGAAAAAGAAGTAGTCTTAGTAGGGGTACTAGATAGAGTGGAAATTTGGGATAAAGACAAATGGGAACAAAATAATATTGTTGCAGAAGAAAATATCCAAATTGATATGGATGAATTAGGATTCTAAAGACATGATTCAAAACAGTATGGAGGTTAAATATGGAGTTTAAACATGTTTCAGTGTTGTTGGAAGAAACAATCGATGGATTGAACATAAAAGAAGAAGGGATTTATGTGGATGGGACACTAGGTGGTGGTGGACATGCATATGAAGTTTGCAAGAAGCTAAAAGGGAATGGAAGATTTATAGGCATTGATCAAGATTCAGCGGCGATAGAAGCGGCTAGCAAGAGATTAGAAGAGTTTGGAGATACCGTTACTATTATTAGAAGCAATTATTGTGAAATGAAAGAAAAACTTCATGAAATAGGTGTAGATAAGGTGGACGGAATTGTATTAGATCTTGGGGTATCTTCATATCAGCTAGATACAGCAGAGCGCGGATTTTCCTATATGGTAGATGTTCCACTTGATATGAGAATGGATATGAGACAACAAATGACAGCGCGTGACATAGTGAATGATTATGCAGAAATGGAATTGTTCAGAATAATTCGAGATTATGGAGAAGATAAATTCGCAAAAAATATAGCGAAACACATTGTTCTTGCGAGAAATGAAAAACCAATTGAAACTACAGGAGAGTTAATTGAGATTATTAAGCGTGCGATTCCTATGAAGATCCAAAAAAATGGTGGGCATCCAGCAAAAAGAACTTTTCAGTCTATTAGAATTGAGTTGAATAGAGAGTTAGAAGTATTAAGAGAAAGCTTAGATAGTATGATCGATATGTTAAATGAGGATGGACGAATTTGTATTATTACATTCCACTCATTAGAAGATAGAATTGTTAAAAATATTTATCGAAAAAATGAAAATCCATGTATATGTCCACCAAATTTTCCAGTATGTACTTGCGGAAAAGAATCTAAAGGTAAAGTGATTTCAAGAAAACCAATTCTACCATCGGAAGAAGAATTAGAAGTGAATAGCCGTTCGAAGAGTGCAAAATTACGAGTGTTTGAGCGTCGCTAGTCTTAAAATAGAATGGTAACGGATTAAAAATGAAAGGAGGAGGAAAATGGCAGATAGAAGACAAACATATATATATGGAAATACGGCAATGCAAGTGGAACCACTACGAAGAAGCCCTGAACCTAGATACCCAGATCGAGAACGAAAAGAGCAGCAAGCACCTAAAGTTAGTAAACAAGTAAATAGAAATAGACATCGTGCAGAGGTTATGGATTTATCCTATGTATTATTTCTAACTGCTGTAGCAGTAGTGATTGTAGCGGCTTTTGTATTTTATTTACAATTACAGTCAACAATTGCGACAAGATCCTCTAATATTACATCGTTACAACGTCAAATTTCAGATTTAAGTATGGAAAATGATGCGGCACTAGGAATGATAGAAGACTCAGTAGACTTAGAAACAGTTAAAGTAAGAGCAAATCAATTGGGAATGGTATATATGAATAATAGTCAAGTGATTGAATATAGTAGTCCAACAGCAGAGTATATCAAGCAATATGAAGATATACCAGAAAGTGGCATTCTAGCGCAATCAGACGTGATTTTAGAGTAAGGCGAGTGAAGTATTATGAATGAACAGAATAGAAAAAGGAAAAAAAATCCGTTTGAACCTTTAACCCGTAAATTTCCAAAAGCAATGCAAAAAAAGCTAGCTATACAATTCATTTTAGTAGTGCTAGTTTTTTTTATTCTTATAGGACGGATTATATATATTAATGTAGAAAACGGGGAATCATATAAATTACAAGTGTTAAATCAACAAAGCTATGATAGCAGAACAATACCTTACAAGCGTGGTGATATTGTGGATAGTAAGGGAACAGTGTTGGCTACAAGTGAACGTGTATACAATGTGATTTTGGATGTTAAAAATTTATTGGCCACAACTGAGACAAATAACAAACAAGAAATGGCAATTACCCAGACCATACAGGTGTTGAGTGAAGTATTTGGTATTGAAGAAAGTGTAGTACGAACAGCGATTGAAGACCGACCAACGAGTCAATATGTGATTTTAAAGAAAAGCGTAGATTACGACACAGCGAAATTATTTGAAACATATGATGATGTGAAGAGTTTATCGGAATCAGCGTTTCAGGAATTGGGGTTAGAAAATGTAACTCAATATCCTTATTTAAGTAGTGTTTGGCTAGAAGAAGATTATATTCGAACATATCCATATGATTCACTAGCAAGTGGAGTGCTCGGATTTTCAGGATCCTCGAATGTAGGGGTAGGGGGAATTGAACAGTATTACAACAGTACGTTAAATGGAATTGATGGAAAAGAATACGGTTATTTTTATGATGATGCAACAGAAATTACGGTAGAGGAAGCACAAAATGGTAATACTGTAGTGACCAGTTTAGATCAAACGTTACAAAGTATAGTAGAAAAGAATATTTTGGCATTTAATGAGCAATATACAGATAATTATGAAGATGGAGCGGGAAGTCAAAATACAGCAGTTGTAATAGCGAATCCCAATACCGGAGAAATATTAGCTAGTGCAACTTATCCGAATTATGATTTGAACAATCCGACGGATTTGTCAGGATATTATACAGCAGAAGAAATAAGTGCGATGACAACAGAAGAAACTTCGGAAGCATTAAATACGCTTCGAAAGAACTTTGTGGTATCAGATACATTTGAACCAGGATCACCTATCAAACCATTTACTGTGGCAACAGCGATAGAAGAAGGTGTGATAACAGGAGAAGAATCTTATGTTTGTACTGGTGGAATACAAATCGGGTCAGATTATATCAGCTGTGTAAATGTTTATGGACATGGAGAATTAACAGTACAAGAAGCAATTTCAGAGTCCTGCAACTCAGTTATGATGCAAATAGCAGAGCAGACAGGAATCGAAGACTTTGCAGCATATCAGACATTGTTTGGATTCGGGGAATTAACTAACATTGATTTGCCGAATGAAGCAGCAACATCTGCATTGATATATACAGCAGATAATATGACGACGATTGATATGTACACAAGTTCTTTTGGACAGAGTTTTAATGTGACCATGATTCAAATGGTAGCAAGTTTCAGTGCACTTGTGAATGGTGGGAATTATTATCAGCCACATATAGTAACGCAAATACAAGATGCGAGTGGAAGTGTTATTGAAAATATTGAACCGACACTTGTGAAAAAAACAGTTTCAGAAAATACTTCGGCAATAATTTGTGAAGATTTGCTTGCAGTTGTAGAAACAGGAACAGGTTCAGCAGCTGGAGTTGAAGGGTATGACATAGGTGGGAAAACGGGTACTGCCGAGAAGCTTCCTAGGGGAAATGAAAAATATGTAGTATCGTTTATTGGTTGCGTACCAGCAAATGATCCAGAAATTGTTATTTATGTAGTGATTGATGAGCCAAACGTCGAAGCACAAGCAAGTAGCAGCTATGCGCAAATCTTAGCATCAGATATTATGAAAGAAGCACTTCCTTATTTGGGGGTTACGACATCAGAAGAATAAAAGAAAATATGAATAACCTTGCAAAAGAGATAATAGAGTATAATAAATCTTTTGTGAGGTTTTTTTATGAAAAATCATACATATAATAAGCGGAAAATCTTGGTGGTTTTTCTCGTTGCATTTTTTTTGATAGCGGGATTACTTTTTAGATTACTTCAATTGATGATTGTAGAAGGGACATATTACCAAGAAAAGGCAGAAGAATTGCACGAAAGAGAACGAGAAATCAAAGCTGCTAGAGGTGAAATCGTAGATCGCAATGGAGTCGTTTTAGCAGAAAATGAAACAGTCTGTACAGTGTCTGTTATTTATAGCCAGATAGAAGATCCAGAGTTGGTAATTAAAGTGCTGTCAGAAGCATTGGGATTGGAAGAATCAACAGTAAGAACAAAGGTGGAGAAATATTCATCAATTGAGCGAATACAATCTAATGTTTCGAAAGAAATTGGAGATACTATTAGAGAACAGAATTTAGCTGGTGTAAAAGTGGATGAAGACTTTAAGCGATATTATCCATATGGCGATGTAGCTTCAAAAGTGTTAGGATTTACAGGGTCAGATAATCAAGGAATTATTGGACTAGAAGTTATGTATGAATCGTATCTTAGTGGTGAGAATGGAACAATACTTACAATGACAGATGCAACAGGAGTAGAACTAGAAGGAGTTGCAGAAGAAAGAGTAGAGGCAATTGCAGGTCAGACATTGCAAATCAGTCTAGACTACAATATCCAGACATATGTGCAGCAAGCGGCAGAAAAAGTATTAGAAGAAAAGCAAGCGGAGGCAGTGCAAATTATATTGATGAATCCTCAAAACGGGGAAATATTAGCGATGGTAAATGTACCAGAGTTTGATTTGAATGATCCATTTACGATACAAAATTTAGAAGATGAAAGTATTGTCGATACGATTACAGATGAAGAAAAACAAGACTTGTTAAATGAAATGTGGAGAAATGGGTGCATTAGTGATACTTATGAGCCGGGATCAACATTCAAGATTATTACTGCATCTGCAGCACTAGAAGAAGAGGTGGTTTCATTGACGAGCACTTTCACTTGCCCAGGGTACATTATGGTAGATGGAACACAAATTAGATGTCATAAAGATGGTGGCCATGGATCCCAAACATTTGTCGAAACGGTACAAAATTCTTGCAATCCAGCATTTATTAGTTTGGGGTTGAGTTTGGGGGCAGATACATTTTATTCGTATTTTAATCAAATGAAAATATTAGAACTAACAGGTGTGGATTTACCGGGAGAAGCAGGGACGATTATGCATAATTTAGAAGATATCAATGCGGTAGAATTAGCGACGATATCTTTTGGACAATCGTTTCAATTGACACCGATTCAAATGGCAACAGTTGTGAGTTCTATTGTAAATGGAGGAACACGTGTGACCCCACATCTTGGAATAAATATTCTAGACGAAGATAACGAGGTGTCATTGCAATTGGAATATGATGTGGAAACGGACATCATCAGTGAAGAGACCTCTGAATTGATGCAAGAAATTTTAGAAAGTGTGGTATCGGAAGGATCTGGTATTAATGCGTATATAGAAGGATATCAAATAGGTGGGAAAACGGCAACGTCGCAAACGTTGCCAAGAAGTGCAAATCGTTACATATCCTCCTTTATTGGATTCGCCCCAGCGGATGATCCAGAAGTATTAGCAATAGCACTGGTGTACGATCCACAAGGAGTATATTATGGTGGAACTATTGTGGCTCCTGTTGTACAAGAAATATTTGATAATGTATTACCATATCTAGGAATAGAAAAAGAGGTTGTAGAATAGAAAAAATGTTGAAGCGTTCAAAGTGTA
>JAWXVA010000008.1:0-45673 GCA_044425815.1 Eubacteriales bacterium | reverse complement strand
TCGTATGCTGAGCGTTCTATTACTTTATTAAATACAGTTGAAGATGATAGTATGAATACTAAAATTGATGGAAGTGCAAAAATTGTATCGGTAGATAATCTTGATCACAACACGTCACAGGTAGTCATGGAAGAAGTTGCAGTTTACGTCATTGGTTTATGGGAATCAGATATGATTATTACTGATAATAGTGAAGAGCTGTTAATAAATCTTTATTTAACAAGATATCTAGATAAGCGTTTAGACAATCATCCTAACCTTGAGGTTGTCGATGATGTTATTTTTGATATTTATCAAATTATAAAGGATACATTGAGAGAGGATACTTCATCAATTGATGCAAATACAGAGCAAATAAATAATGACATAAATAATGTTAAAAGTTTACTTGGTATTAGCTAAATTGGGCGAGATTGAAAAATAGAAATAATAACTTCTGGTCAACTTGACCAAAACTCAACCACCGTGAACGACATAGGAGTGCAGAAAAATTGCGCAAATTGCCATGCAACTTTAGGCGTATCCTGTTATCTTTTTTGTCATTACAATCCACAAGTCAGTTGCGAAAACCACAACTTAGTTGCACTTTGCAAACAAATGCTGAAACGCCCATTTTACAAGGGAATGAGGGAGTCAACTGAGTTGAGAATTTTCACAACTCAGTTACACATACATAAACACCATAATCAACACGGTTACTCAGTTGGTCATGGTGTTTATTTTTTTGCGCCTGTATGTTGCACAAAAAATGCGCGCGTTTTTAAATTTTTTAATATTGAAATTTTGCAATCAGGAAATATCTGTCCCAAGTATTTAGTGTAAGGAAAGAATTCTTAACTAATGAACATGAAGATATGAAATAAATCTTCAAGAAAAGAAAGGACAATAGATATGTTTGAGAAGAAACAAGATAATCACATACGTGTAGAGACGAAGTTGCCACAGTATATTCCAGTGCCACAATTTCTGGTACCAATGAAGCTAAGTCAGACAGCAAAACTTTTGTATGGAGTATTGCTGAGTAGAACAACGTTATCGCAGAAAAACAATATGATAGATGAGAAGGGCAATGTGTATGTAATCTATCCCATCCAGCAGTTGGCTCTGCATCTTAATCGGACGGAGATGACCATTAAGAATGCAATACAGGAATTAGTAGGGGCGCAGCTATTAGAGAAACGTAGACGGGGATTTGGGATGCCTAATCATCTATATATTCTTTTGCCAATGCATTTGATTTACAAAGCTAATGAGAAAGGAAATATTAGGGATAAAAAGACTTCTGTATTACGGGAAGAAAATAATACATGCGAGGGCAAGAATATGCATGCAATGACAGAAAGAAAACTGTCTCCTAACTATTATAAGAATACAAATAAAAGAACTACTATATATGATTATGAAGAAGGAGAGAGTTTATAATGGATGAAAATAATGAAATTGTAGAAATAGATGGAGTACCATATTGTAGTGTGTGCAAAGAGCCTTTGGAGAAGAAATTCCCGAATGGACCTGTATTAGGGAGGGATCGATTTCCACGTATGTGTGCTTGCCAAAGGAAGGCGTATGAAGAGCGAGAGGCAGAGTATGAAGAGAGACAACGTGTAGAGCAGATAAGCAGATATAGAAATATTTGCTTCGAAGAAAAGAAAATGCATAATTGGAAATTCGAAAATGATGATGGAACAACAGCTAGTATGGATATAGCACGAAAATATGTTGCTAATTGGAAACAGATGCGTAGAGATAACATTGGATTTCTATTTTGGGGACCAATTGGTACAGGGAAAAGTTATGTGGCAGGATGTATTGCAAATGCTCTAATAGAACAAGAAGTAACCGTGAAAATGACAAACTTTACAACTATCATAGATGATATGTTTGCACTATCAGATAAAACAGAATACATTAATCAGCTTGCACGGTACGATCTTCTTATTATTGACGATTTAGGAGCGGAGCGAAGTAGTGATTATGCAATAGGTATTGTATTTAGTGTTATTGATCGTAGATGGCGATCAGGGAGACCATTGATTATAACAACCAATATGGCTATTAAAACTATAAAAGAAGAATTTAACCTAGATAAGAAGAGAATCTACGATAGAATTCTGGAAATGTGTACACCAGTATATGTAGGAGGGGAAAGTAAGCGAATAGAAGTTGCAAATCAGAAATTAGAAATTATGAAATCACGAGTAAGAGGGAGATAGGAGAAGTCTATTGCCGAAGAGCGATATTTAAATAATAGGAGAGGAGGAGCTTTCAAGATAAGGTGCATAATACTTACGACCAATTAGATAATGAAATAGTAAATGCTTATGATATATTGCAAACATTAAAGAAACAAGGTATCATAACGACAAGTGATGTTCAGAACATACACTATATGAAAAAAATAAATAAAGTTGATGCTAACCACGAATACAAGATTTGGCAAGGCGAAGGCAAAGATAGTAGATTTTTTACTTACATTTCGGATGAAGATTACAAATGTGGAAGACGAAAAATTGCAAAGACTAGTAAAAAAGATTTGTATGAATATCTGTATGAATTATATTTTGGAGATGACACGCGTTATAATAACTGCTGTCTACAAGAGATATACTTGGAATGGCTACAGTATAAAGATATCATGGCAAATAGAAGCAATTACATTCGTAGAATTGATAATGATTATCAAAAGTATTATATTAATGAACCTTTATCCCGAAAGCTTCTCACAACACCGCTCAAGCTCTTAAAGAAGATAGATATTGAGATGTGGTCTTATGGACTTATCAAGAAGTATTCTCTTACGAAGAAAGCCTATTACAATATGTCTATTATCATTAGGCAGGTATTGGTATATCTGATTGATAAAGATATCCTAGAACGTAGTCCATTTGAGAAAGTGAAGATTCCAACTACTAGCTTTCGTAAGGTCAGAAAGGCGAAATCAGAGACGCAGATATTCTATCGAGATGAATTAGTGGAAATGATAAACCTTGCGCATGAGTTAGCAGATGAGAAAAAGGATGAAAACTATTTGGCAATACCTTTGATATTTTATTCGGGAATTAGATTAGGAGAATGTCTTGGTCTGATGTTCGAAGATTTTCAAAGAGAAGATAATCTCATCTATGTTCATCAATCTTTAGTAGCGGTTGAGAAAATGCGAAGTGATGGAACTTGGGAAAAACGTACATACCAAGTGATAGATAATCTTAAGCATAATGCAGATGCTAGAGAAGTACTTGTGTCAGATAAGTGCTTTGAGGTGTTGGATACCATTAAGCAATTAAAGAAAGCGAATGGACGAGGAAAGGAAGAAATTCTATTTTCGGTACAAACACCTGCTGAAATCGAATACAAGCTATATAGTTTGTGTGAGAAATTAGGATACTTCAAGCGAAGTGCACACAAGATAAGAAAAACGTATATTTCTGAACTGATTAATAACAGGGCAGACTTGGACTTTGTAAGAGAACAAGTCGGTCATCAAAATCTAAAAACAACACTTGATAGCTATACTTTTAGTACAACCAGAAAAGCAGAACAACTCAATAAATTAAATGCAATTTTAGTTTGATTTTCAAACTGTTCTCAAAAAGTACCAAAGTGTTCTCAAGTTTTGAACGAATCAAAAAAAGGAAAATGCCCGTAAATCAAGCATTTTCCTCTCTTAAAACCAATGGACCTGGCGGGAATCGAACCCGCGTCCGAAAGCCCTTCCATTTAAGCATCTCCCATCACAGTCATTATATTGGCATTCCCTCCATTAAGCGCCCAATGACAGGCTCATAATTTTAGTAGCTTCATAATACATCTATTAGCTCAAAGCTTTGCTAATAAGGTTTCTCATCAAGTCGAAGCCGAACTCTTAAGCGATGAGTAGCTTAAGGTCGACTGCTGCCACTAGGCAGCGTACGCTAAATTTTCGTCTGCGTTTATAATTTAATACGGATTATTACACGGTCCCGCCCCGTGGATGGCTTCTCAAACTTCTAGACCCCCGTCGAAACCTGTACAAGCCCGAGAACTTTCTGTACATGGTATAGACGAAACGCATTATCATTATATGTTTAGTTAATACATATGTCAATAGAATGAACTTAGTTAAGTAAATAATAAGTAAATATAGTATTTATATGTAAAATTTGATACAATTAGATAGGTATAAATTGCAACTAATAAGAAATGAAATTATACAGAATAGGAAATGGGGTTAGATTATGTTTGAAAAAAAATGTTCATTATGTGGAGGTAGATTATCGCGTGGGATATGCACAGAATGTGGATTGGATAATAAGAAAAATAGAATGCATCAGGTGAATGAAAATGAAGATGCAGGAACAACTTCGACGTATAATCACGGAACGTTTTCAGATGATAAATTTGATGCATTAGACCATGATGAGTATATGGAAGGATTACAGGCATCAAGAGGTACTGTTACAAATGAAGAATTCTTTGAAAAAATCAAGAAAGAGCAACGTGAGATGGAAGTTGAAGATGTATTTCATAGACCTCCTCATAATTCAACAAATTCAACAGGAACTTTGAATAGTGGGGATATAGGTAAGACTCTATCAGAGCAAGGTACAAAATTTATTGAGCAATTACAACGAGAGCTTGGGATGAATTCACGGACAGGGGAGAGTACAAGTACAACTACACAGAGAACGACTACGTATAATTCGGGACAAAAGAAACAAACAAATCGAAGTAATAAGGTACTTCGTAATATTATTTTGACGATTGTTCTAATACAAATTTTCGGGGGGCTATTTATAAGCATGGCGAGCTTCTTTATTAATGGAGTTACGAGTGTGACTAGTTCAGTTACCGGCGTTTTGGGTGATACAGAAGAAACGGAAGAATATGTGAATGAGATTGAATATCCAGATGCTTCTACATATCCAGTAGAGCTTGCGGAAACAGGATTTTCATATAGTGAAACGTTAGTAGCGGGAGATTATATTGTAGGAGTCCATATACCAGAAGGTATTTATTCAATTGAATGTGTATGGGATGGAAGTATTAGAATTGTAGATAATGCACATGACATCTATATAGGTGAATATTATTGGGAAGAAAATATAGGAGAAATTGATTATGATATATACCTTTATAGTGGGGCGTCAATAGAAATATCAGATGCAGCACGATTTACTTTTACGACTGAGAATGCCAATGAAACAGGGATGACGGGTCAAGCCAACCCTAATACAGAAACATATGTCGTAAACCAAGTGATTGCAGGAGTAGATATACCAGCAGGGATTTATGATGTTACGATTGAAGAAGGCACATATGGGATTTTAGGATTATATTTGCCAGATGAAAATGGAAATTTACCAGATGTGGATGCTGATGATGTATACGCAACGGTTGGTATGTTTATGTGCAATACAACTTACGAATCATCCGATCCTATACAAGCAAGCGTTTACAAGAATCTTGTGATTCCAGAAGGAGCGCTATTTATGGTGGAAGACGATTCATTAGACTCATTAGATGCGGTCACGCTTACACCAAGTGCAGTGATTAAAGATGAGAACTATGACCAATACTATACATACTATTAATAGTAGAAGTTATTTTCACAAAAGAAACATAATTAATTGCTATGATGTATGCAGATAAATCTAGGAGGTTAGTATGAATCGAGTGAAAATATTAGTTGTAGATGATGAAAGTAGAATGCGAAAATTGGTAAAAGATTTTCTGGAGCGAGAAGGATATGCGGTCTTAGAAGCAGGTGATGGAGAGGAAGCACTAGATATATTTTATCAAAATAAAGATATAGAACTCGTGATTTTAGATGTTATGATGCCTAGAATGGATGGATGGGCTGTGTGTGAAGAAATACGAGAACATGCAAAGACACCAATTATTATGTTAACAGCTAAGAGTGAAGAGAAGGATGAGCTAAAAGGATTTACACTCGGTGTAGATGAATACATTTCCAAACCATTTAGTCCTAAAATTCTTGTGGCCAGAGTGGAGGCGATACTAAGAAGAAGTAATGTCTTTGAAGAGGAAGAGGTTTTGGAAGCTAGTGGGATTGAAATTAATAAGAGTGCCCACACGGTGGTGATAGATGGAAAAAGCGTGGAATTTAGTTATAAAGAATTTGAACTGTTATGTTATTTTGTGGATAATAAAGGAATTGCATTGTCCCGCGAAAAAATTCTGAATAATGTATGGAATTATGATTATTTCGGAGATGCGCGTACTATTGATACACATGTGAAAAAATTAAGAAGCAAAATGGGCGATAAAGGTGAATTGATAAAGACCATATGGGGTATGGGATATAAATTTGGTGAGATATAGATGAAACGTTCAATTAAACAGCAATTATCTTTTGTATTTATCGGATTGACTGTATGTATTTTACTAGCGTGCTTTGCAGTAAATGGATTCTTTTTAGAGAAGTATTATATTGCGAATAAAAAAGAAGCGTTACTAAGTATGTATGAAGATTTGAATGAATGCTTAGAAGAAGAGACTTTATCAGATGAAGATATACAAAATGAATTATTAGGCGCAGTAGAAAAAGGGAACATCTCTTTTGTGATACAAAATAATTCTTCAGAAGTAATATTGGCGACTAATAATGATAAAGAATGGTTGCAATATCAGTTGTTTAGCTATCAATTTAATAAAAATACGACGAAGAGCTCCTTGTTAAACACAGGTGATGATTATGAAATGTGGCGTGCAAGTGATCCGAGAACAGGAATGGAATATATTGAAATGTGGGGATATTTTCCAAGTGGAGAAGCATTTCTAATTAGAACACCGATGGAAAGTATTCGCGAAAGTGCAGTCTTGGCTAATAAGTTTTTGATATACGTAGGAAGCACACTCCTACTGTTGAGTATACTGTTTGTCCGGTACTTTGCGAAACGAATTACAAATCCAATACTTGAATTAGCGAAGATATCAACACGAATGGCAAATCTTGATTTTGATGCTAAGTATGTGGATGTAAGAAATGATGAGATAGGAGTTCTAGGTGCAAGTTTTAATGCTATGTCATACAAGCTTGAACAGACGATTTCTGAATTAAAGAAAGTAAATAATGAATTATTGCAAGATATTGAGAGTAAAGAAAAGATGGATACGATGCGTGCAGAGTTTTTATCGAATGTGTCGCATGAGCTAAAGACCCCGATTGCATTGATACAAGGTTATGCAGAAGGATTAAAAGAAGGAATTTCAGAAGATAAAGATAGCCGTGATTTCTACTGTGAAGTCATAATGGATGAAGCAGATAAAATGAATCAATTGGTAAAGAATTTACTAGAATTAAATCACTTAGAATACAATAATCAAGATTTGGAGATAGAACGTTTCGACATCATTGAGATGCTCAGAGGTATTCTTCAGAGCTTAGATATCATGATTCAACAAAAAGAATGTAAAGTGTTGTTGGATTTTGCGGATGTTGTTTATGTATGGGGAGATCAGTTTAAAGTAGAGCATGTACTTCGCAACTATTTGACGAATGCATTGAACCATGTACAAGGCGATAATGTAATTCAAGTGAAGATTGTAGAAGATGAGCGAGCAAAGATTACCGTATTTAATACAGGAAATCCTATTCCAGAGCAAGATATCGATAGAATTTGGGAAAAATTCTATAAAGTTGATAAGGCGAGAACACGTGAATACGGTGGAAGTGGTATTGGTTTATCTGTGGTAAAAGCAATTATGGAGTCACTCCATCAAGAGTTTGGTGTACGTAATTATAATAACGGAGTAGAATTCTGGTTTGAACTAGAGATAAAATAATGTTATAATTTTCCTAATTGATGTACAGGAAAGGAATTGGGAAAATGATAGCGATTTTAGATTATGATGCAGGGAATATAAAAAGTGTAGAAAAAGCGCTCCTATTACTTGGAGAAGATGTAGTAATTACAAGAGATAAAACTGTAATTATGAATGCCGATAAGGTGATTCTTCCAGGTGTAGGGGCGTTTGCTGATGCGATGGAAAAATTACATACATATGGTATGGTAGAGATAATTAAAGAAGTGATTGCTAAGGGGACTCCGTTTTTAGGGATATGCCTAGGGTTACAATTACTATTTGAAAAAAGTGAAGAAGCAGATGCAAGTGTAGATGGTCTAGGTGTCATGAAAGGGAAAATCCTAAGAATTCCTTCAAGCGAAGGATTAAAGATTCCGCATATGGGATGGAATTCATTGAAATATCCGTCGGAAGGACGATTATTTAAAGGAATAAAAGAAAATAGCTATGTGTATTTTGTGCATTCATATTATTTGCATGCTGAAGATGAGACAATCGTCAAAGCAACTACAGACTACAGCACATTAATTCATGCATCTGTAGAGCAAGGAAATGTATTTGCATGTCAATTTCATCCTGAAAAGAGTGGGGATGTAGGGTTGCAAATATTAAAGAACTTTATAGCTTTGTAAAAAATACTAGAGAGATAAGTAATCCGTTGAAAAACAGGTATAGGACAGAATGAAAGAGAAAAGAATGTGAGGGAATGCGATGTTTACAAAGAGAATTATTCCTTGTTTAGATGTGAAGAATGGCAGAGTAGTAAAGGGCGTTAATTTTGTTGAGTTGAAGGATGCAGGAGATCCAGTAGAGATAGCGAAGGCTTATGATAAGGCTGGGGCAGATGAATTAGTGTTTTTAGATATTACGGCATCATCTGATGCAAGGGATACAGTAGTGGATTTAGTAAGAGAAGTGGCAGCACAAGTATTTATTCCATTTACAGTAGGTGGTGGAATCCGTACGGTAGAAGATTTTCGACAATTGTTACGAGAAGGAGCGGATAAGATTTCTATTAATTCATCAGCTATCAATACTCCAAATCTTATTAAAGAGGCAGCGGAGAAATTCGGAAGTCAATGCGTGGTTGTTGCGATTGATGCAAAAAGAAGAGCGGATGGCAGTGGTTGGAATATCTACAAAAATGGCGGGCGCATAGATGTAGGAATCGACGCGGTTGAATGGGCTAGAAAAGTAGAAGCATTAGGTGCAGGAGAAATCCTATTAACTAGTATGGATTGTGATGGTACAAAAGCGGGCTATGATTTGGAATTAACATCTACTATCGCAGATGCAGTATCAATCCCTGTCATTGCTTCCGGCGGAGCTGGGAGGTTAGAGCATTTTTACGATGCTTTGACAGCAGGGAAGGCAGATGCAGCATTGGCAGCATCGTTATTCCATTACAAAGAACTAGAAGTGAAAGAAGTAAAAGAATACTTACAGAAAAAAGATGTATCGGTTCGCTTGTGATATTGAAGGCGAAACAGGAATACGAGAGGTATAGCTATACAAGAGAAATAAACAGATGCTAAGGGGGAAAACAAGATGTCAGCAATTGAGAATGATTGGAAAGAAGCATTGCAAGAAGAATTTGCAAAACCTTATTACAAAGAATTATTTGTGAAAGTGAAACAAGCATACGAGACGCATCAAGTGTTTCCGCCTGCAGATGAGATATTTAACGCATTCCAGTTTACGCCATTAAGTGAAGTGAAAGTAGTGATTATAGGGCAAGATCCTTATCATAATGAAAATCAAGCACAAGGGTTATGTTTTTCAGTTAGAAGAGGTGTCGATATCCCACCATCACTGGTTAATATTTATAAAGAGCTTCATGATGATATAGGATGTGAAATACCTAATCATGGGAGTTTAATAGAGTGGGCGAAGCAGGGTGTACTCATGCTCAATACAGTGTTGACAGTACAAGCGCATCAAGCTAATTCACATCGAGGAATAGGATGGGAAGAATTCACGGATGCTGCAATCAAGGTTGTGAATGAGTTAGATAGACCAATTGTCTTCATCTTATGGGGGAAACCAGCACAGAGCAAAAAGAGAATGCTGACAAATCCAAAGCATTTAATATTAGAAGCACCACATCCAAGCCCGTTGTCCTCGTATAGAGGCTTTTTTGGAAGTAAGCCATTTAGCCAAACCAATACGTTTTTACAGTCAAATGGCTTGCAAGAAATTGATTGGAAAATCAATTAATATAGAAGGAAAAGTTTACCAGTTATCATGCTTTTCATGTTGTTATCAAAGACGGATAGTGGTATAATGTGAACACTGAACATGTGGGGAAGGTAATGGATATAAAGGAGAATATTGTGGAGTCACAAGAATATAGAAGACAAAGAAGAACAGCGCAAGAGACAGAAGAAAGAGGACAAAGACGCCCAGCGACTGAAGGAACTAGAGAACGTCGACGCAGACCAATTGATGGCGAAGATAGACGACCTAGAGGGAATATGAATGTTTCGCAGACGGCAGAAGATGTGAATCGGGAAGCAAATTTAGCGCGTCAAGATGCGGAATATCTTGAGCGTCGAAGACAGCGTCTTGAGAGACGTCAAGTTATGCGGGAACGTGCGAGAAAGAGACGTCGTATTCGCAATGCAATTATCGCCCTTATGATATTGACAGTTGTGGGAGCAGTAGGTGCTCTTGTGATGCTAATTGGATCAGAAAATTTTGCGGAAAACGGAGCACTTTTATTTCAGGAGCAAGATTATGAAGGCGCAATCATCGAGTTCGAAAAGGCAATTGAAGAGAGAGAAAATTTAGCAGATGCATATTTAGGCATAGCATTAGCAAATTGGGAATTAGGTATATATGATGAATTAGAATCGATGTTTAATTTGGCGTATGCAAATGGAGCAGAGATGACAGGGTCGAGCCGCAATATGTTAGCGATATTAGAATTAGAAGCTGGTGATTATGTAGAAGCTTTAGAATTTATCGAACAAGGACTAGCACTAGAAGGAAATAGCGATGAATTAACACAAGAATTCCTTCGAAATGAAATTGTATGTTATGAGCAAATGGGGGATTGGGAAACTGCGGAAGCAAAAATGGCGGAATATTTGATATTATATCCAGATGATGCAGAAGCAGTGACAGATGCTCAATTTTTAGAAACTAGATAGGGAGATTTATGGGAAGTTCAGACAATAAAACATATGAAGTAGAAGAGAAGGCAGAAAGAGTCATTCTTGTAGGAGTGAGCCTTAGTGACGGATTCGATACAGAGAAATCACTAGATGAATTAGAGGAGCTTGCAACGACCGCAGGGGCAATTGCGGTTGGGCGAATGATTCAGAATCGTGAGTTAGTACATCCAGGAACCTACTTAGGAAAAGGTAAGATTGAAGAATTATCCAATCTTATATGGGAGACAGAAGCGACAGGCATTATTTGTGATGATGAACTATCACCAGCGCAGTTGGGGAATCTTCAGGATATGTTAGAAGCAAAAGTCATGGACCGAACACTGATTATTCTCGATATATTTGCAGGACGAGCTTCTACAAATGAAGGGAAAATACAAGTAGAGCTTGCACAATTAAAATATAGACAATCACGACTTGTGGGCTTAGGGAAATCACTTTCAAGACTCGGAGGTGGGATTGGAACAAGAGGTCCTGGAGAGAAAAAGCTTGAGATGGATCGACGCCTTATCAAGGATAGAGTGGCACAATTGAATCGTGAGTTAAAGGATGTAAAGCGACATAGAGAAGTAGCAAGGGAACAAAGAAGTAAGAATAACGTTCCTGTTGTAGCTATTGTTGGATATACGAATGCAGGAAAATCGACACTTCTCAATAAGCTGACAGGTGCGAATGTATACGAAGAAGACCAATTATTTGCAACGTTAGATCCAACCACAAGGAGCTTACAATTACCAAGCAAGCAGGAAGTATTGTTTACAGATACCGTTGGATTTATTCGAAAGCTACCGCATCATTTGATTGAAGCATTTAAAAGTACTTTAGAAGAAGCAAAGTACGCAGATATTATTCTTCATGTAGTTGATAGTTCAAATCCGCAGATGGATCTACAAATGTATACAGTCTATGAGACGTTGCGTGATTTAGAAGTAGTAGATAAGCCAATAGTTACCGCATTCAATAAACAAGATAGATTGGAAAATCCAGAAGTTGTTCGTGACTTACGCGCGGATAAAATAGTGAAGATATCTGCGAAAATCGGAACGGGACTTGAAGAATTGCAAGAAGTTATTGAAGATATATTGCGAGAACAAAAAATCGCAATAGAAAGAATTTTTACTTATGGAGAGGCAGGAAAGATTCAGCTGATTCGTAAATACGGAGAATTGTTAGAGGAAGATTATCGTGAAGATGGTATTTTTGTCCGAGCATACGTACCACATGAAATCTATGGAAAGTTGTAATTATGATTAGAATAGTGATGGAGTTGATATAAGCTAGGACTTTGACAATGATAAAAAAGAGGGTGCAAAATGTACTCTCTTTATTTATACAACAAAATGTACGTCGCTTGCCGACAAATTAAAAAAATGTATTTGAAAGGGGCATGAAAAGAGAATATTTACACTATAAAATGGAAAAATATTGGATAGAATCATAAAAAAATAACAGAAAAGAGGATGCATGATGATTAGAGAGTATACACAACTTTGGGGAGTAAGTGGAGAAGAAAAGCAAGTATCAGATTTTATTATTGAACAAGTAAAAGAGTACGCAGATGAAATTGTACGTGATGCAATTGGAAATTTAATTGTAATTAAGCGAGGAACAGGAACAGATAAAAAGCGTATTATGTGTGCTGCACATATGGATGAAATAGGTTTGTGCATTGTGAAAATATTAGATAATGGACTTTTAAAGGTGAAACGAGTTGGTGGAGTTTCGGCTATTTGTTCCTTTATGAATCGCGTGAAATTTGCAAATGGTATTATTGGAACGGTAGGAGCAGTTGAAAAAATTGATAATGTTAAACCAGCAGATATTGATAAGTTGTATATTGATATCGGTGCGATGACTCGTGAAGAAGCAGAAAAACATGTGAAGGTTGGAGATTGTGCAGTGTTCTGTGGAGAATATGTAGAATTGGTTGGTGATAATATCATGGCAAAGGCATTTGATGATCGAATTGCATGCTATATTCAGGCGGAGGCAATCAAAAGAATGGGAACGCCTTATCATGATGTGTATTATGTATTTACTGTGCAAGAAGAAGTGGGATTATTTGGATCAACAACCTCGTCAGAATATGTTAAGCCAGATCTAGGAATAGCAGTCGACATAACAGGCTCATTCGATGTCCCAGGAGATGAGCACGGACATCCGATTCTAGGAAAAGGCGCAGCGATTAAGATTAATGATAGTAGTGTAATTTGTGATCGTGGTCTTACAGAAGAATTATTTGCTTGTGCAAAAAAACATAATATTTTGTGTCAAGGGGATGCGTTGGCAGCAGGTGGAACGGATGCAGGCGCAATGAATAAATCAAATAGTGGTGTGAAGGTACTTGGCATTTCAATACCAACGCGATATGGTCATTCACCAAATAGTATTGTAAATAAAAAAGATGTAGAGGCTTGTATAGAATTATTAAAAGAATTTGTACAAGAAGAATTAGAAATTATTACATTAGAAATTATTAAATAAATACAAAGGAGATTATCATGAAGGAATTGAGAGATAGAATTATAGAAAATCAAGAAGAAATTATCAAAGGGATTCAGGAGAGCATACAGATTGACAGTGTATTTGGAGAAGCAAAAGAAAATGCCCCTTATGGAGAAGGTCCGCGAGCAGCATTAGAATATGCATTAAATCTTGGAAAAAAATTCGGGTTTAAAACAGTCAATGTAGATGATAGAGCTGGATATGTGGAAATAGGTGATGGTGAAGAAATGATAGCCGTGTTAGGTCACTTAGATGTAGTACCAGTTGGAAATGATTGGAAATATCCACCATTTGGCGGTGAAATTCATGAGGGTATTATGTATGGGCGTGGTGTGATTGATGATAAAGGCCCTACAATCGGAGCAATTTATGCATTAAAAGAAATCGCGGAGATGGGAATTCCGTTGAAGCGAAGAATACGAGTGATATTTGGTACAAATGAAGAAGTTGGATGTGCTTGCATCAAACACTATGTGAGCTCTGGACAAGAGCAACCAGTTATGGGATTTACGCCAGATGCAGAGTTCCCACTTATTTTCTTTGAGAAGGGGATGTCAACGATTATAGCGGGACAAGAAAATCCAGAGCAGGGAAAAATCAAGGTACTTGAATTCGCTGGAGGGACTGCAGGAAATATTGTTCCACTAAAATGTAAACTGGTATTAGAAGGTGAGCACGAGGTACAAGAATCTGAAAAAGTGACTGTTTCCTACGCAGATGGTAACACAACAATAGAGGCAATAGGAAAAAGTGCTCATGGAAGTAAACCGGAGCTTGGAGAAAATGCAATCGTAATCTTACTAAATGCGATCAAAGAGCTAGAGATAGGAGGCAGCTTCCAAAAATTAACAGATTGTATTTTGGAGAAAATTGAATTCGAAACAAACGGTCAATCACTAGGTATCTTGTATCAAGATGATGAGACTGGTGAGACAACTGTGAATTTAGGAATCGTTGAATATACAAATGATAAAATGTTCTTTAACTTGGATATTAGATACCCTAAAAATGGTGATAAAGAAGAAGTGTTTGAGAAACTACAAAGAATAGTTGCGTCTTATGGTTTAGAGATTCTTGAAAGACGAACAACAGATATGCTATATGTGGAAAAAGAATCAAAATTAGTGCAGACATTAATGAAAGTTTATGAGGATGTTACGGGACAAGTAGAAGAGCCACATGCAATAGGCGGTGGAACGTATGCGAAGATGTTTAAAAATATGGTGGCATTTGGGCCAATGTTCCCAGGAGAGCCAGATGTAGTACATCAACCAAATGAATGTGTAGAAGTTGAAAAATTAGTGAGAATAGTGGAAATTATAGGCGCTGCAATGCTAGAATTGGCTACGATTGATTAAAAATATGTTAAAAGTATGAATAAAGTGTGAAAAAAATCAATTGACAGATATGATGCTTGTGCATATAATGAAGCTAGTTTAGAAAGTAGGAATTGTTATATGCATAAACCAATCATAAGAGTGTCACTTCAATCTGAAATTATAAAATATATTCAGAGATACATAGAAGAGAATAATCTGATGGAAGGTGATAAGTTACCTTCGCAAGGGGAATTTATCGAGATGATGCAAGTGAGTCGAACTGCACTTAGAGAAGCAGTTAAGACGCTAGAAGCAGAAGGTATTATTGAGGTAAAGAATGGGAAAGGTATCTTTGTTGGTAACAAAGAATTCCAAAAGAAAAAGATACAATCAATACTAGGGTTTGAATTAGAAAAAGAAAAATTAATTGAAATCTTAGAAGCAAGAAGAGCTATGGAGAAGCAGTTGTTAGTGATGGCTGTTGAAAAAGCGACGACAGAAGAACTCGATGAGTTAGAAAGTGTGTTGATAGTCTTGATGGAAAAATATCATGCTAATACGCAGAACCATGAAGACGATAAACGATTTCATCAGTTGATTTATAGCATGTGTCACAATCAAGTGTACCAAAACTTATTGAATATTCTAGAAGCGTATTCATCGACTTTATGGGAGTATCCACTTGATATGACAGAGCCATTCCGAGACAGCATGCCATTTCATGTTGATTTGTATGAAGCATTAAGAGAAAGAAATTTGGAAAATGCGCAGCGGGTAAATGATATTTTATTAGATCGGGTCTTAGAAGATATTAGTAAATCCTTGCAGGGACATACTTAAGAAGCGATAAAAAATTAGTTGACCTATAATATAGCATATAGCAATATTGTTTATAAGGAGAGTATGATGACAGATAATATGATTTTAGAACATTTTGGAGAGGAATATGAGAGGTATTATAATGCAATAGTACCACCAATATATATGACTTCACTCCATATATATGATTCCATAGATGCTTATTACGATAGTGATAAGACAGATATCCACCACTACTGCTATGGGAGATTGCAAAATCCAACAGTTAGGATTGCAGAGCGAAAGATAGCAGAATTAGAAAAAGGAATCAATGCATATTTGTTTTCTTCAGGAATGTCAGCAGCAACGGCAGCGGTTCTAACAGCTTGTAAAGCAGAGGGGCATATCGTGTGCATAAATAATGCATACGGTCCATTAAAAGAATTTATTCGAAATTATTGCAAAGACCATATGAATATCACGGCTACATTTATCGATGGTGATACAACAGAGGAATTTGAAGAAGCCATAACAGAAAAAACAGAATTAGTAATCTTAGAAAGTCCATCGTCAGTCGTATTTTCGGTTCAAGACATAGAAAAGGTATCAGAACTGGCACATGCAAAAGGTGCATTAGTGTATATCGATAATAGCATGTGTACTCCATTATATCAGAAGCCATTAACATTAGGTGCAGACTTTGTAATGCATACTGTTTCAAAATACCTAGGAGGTCATAGTGATTTAATAGGCGGAGCATTAATTGTGCGAGACAAAGAGTTAGATGTGAAAGTTGCAAAAACTAGAGAACTTATAGGTAGCATTATAGGACCTATGGAAGGTTGGTTAGTACTAAGAGGATTACGAACACTGGCTATTCGAGTGAAAGAGCATGGGCGAGTAGCATTAGAGATAGCAAAATATTTAGAAAATCACTCAAAAGTAGAACGAGTAATCTATACAGGGTTAGATTCATATCCACAAAGAGAAATCTTAGAAAAACAACAAAGTGGACATGTTGGATTAGTAAGCTTTGTGTTAAAGGCAGATTTGGAAACATCTAAAAAATTCTGTGAAACATTAGAAGTATTTAAAATAGGAGTGTCATGGGGCGGATTTGAAAGCTTAGTCATGATGCCACATGCAAGACAAGAAGAATCAGCTTGCACTGTCCTTCGGGGAGAGCAGAGAATCATACGTATTCACTGTGGATTAGAAGGAGAAGAAGTTTTACTTTCTGATTTGGAACAGGCACTAAGCCAGATTTAGCATTCAGCGGGAGTATGAATCGAGGCATGAATCTTTATGTGTTTATCACATTGAGATAGAGTATTAGAATGAGGAAGTAGGAGGTAGGGAGCCTACTTAATCGCTAACACACCAATTTTATTTAAAGAAAGAGAGGAAAAGGAATGAAAAAGAGAATTTTAGCAGCAATGTTAGCTTCTGTTATGGTTATGTCATTAGTGGCATGTGGCGGAAGTGAAACAACAACAGCAACAACAGAAGACGGTGGAAGCACAACTACAGCAGAGGCAAGCACTGACTCAGAAGACACATTTATGAAAGTAACAACAACAATGACAACAGATCCTAGTACATTAGATCCAGGTAGATCTGATGATACACAAAAGAACGCAATTATTTTAGAATCACAAGAAACATTATTACGTTTGATTGATGGAGAATTAACAGAAGCAGGTGCAGAAAGCTATACAATTTCTGATGATGGACTTGTTTGGACATTCACATTACGTGAAAATGGATATTCAGATGGAACACAAGTTGTAGCACAAGATTATGTTAACTCAATTCGCCGTGTATTTGATCCAGAAGTTAACTGCCATAATGCAGGAATCTTTTACTGTATCGTAGGTGGAGAAGAATTTAATACAGGTGTAGGTACAGAGGAAGATGTAGCAGCAGTAGCACTTGATGATCTTACATTAGAGATTACATTAACAGAATCACTTCCATATTTTGCACAATTATTAACATTTGCAAATATTACACCAGTTCCAGAGTCTAAAACAGAAGGTGATGCAAACTCTACATACGGTGGTTCAGCTGAAGAACTTTCACAATGTGGTCCTTTCTATGTATCTGAATGGACAAAAGGTTCAAAAGTTGTATTAACAAAGAACCCTTACTACTGGGATGCTGAAAACATTCAATTAGATGAAGTTGAAATGTTATTAGCTGAAGAAGTAAATACAAGACAACAATTATTTGATGCTGGTGAAATCGACATTATTACAAGTGTAACATCTGAATATCTTGAGTTGAAACAAGATACAATTGATTCAGGAGAAGTTATTCTTGACGAAGGTCCTCTTCCAAGAAATACATATATCTGCTTCAATAATGAAGATCCAGACGGTGTATTCTCAAATGCAAACATCCGTAAAGCATTTGCAATCGCATTCAACAGAGATGACTATGCTGAAAAAGTATTAGGAACAGGAACAGCAGCACTTGGAGAAATTCCATACGGAACAGCGATTGGATCAGATCTTTTCCGTGACTTATACGAAGAGCCAATGCAAGAATTATTAGATCAAGATGCAGTAGCTTTACTTGAATTAGGTCTTGAAGAAATTGGTAGAGCAGGAGAAACTCTTGAAGTTACATTTATGGCTAAGAACTCAGATACAACTACTAAAACAGCAGCAGAGTACTATCAAGCACAATGGCAAGAAAAATTAGGTGTTGTTGTTAACATCGTAACAGCAGCTGACAACTCAACATTTAACAACACTGTATCTTCAGGATTATATCAAATCTGTGAAACAGGTTGGGGCGCTGACTACAACGATCCAATGACATTTATGCAATGTTATACAACAGGAGATGGTAACAACCCAGCATTCTATTCTAATGAAGAATATGACGAATTAGTATACGCAACTATGACAGAGCAAGATAATGCAGTTCGTGCTGAATACTTCGCACAAGCAGAATATATCTTAACAGTTGAAGATTGTGGTATCTCTCCAGTAACATTCGCTTACCAAAACACTTTAATTAGTAGCTCATTGAAGAACGTTTATGTTAACGGTGCAGGTGGTCCTGATATAGAATATCGCGACGCTTATATCGAAGAATAATTATAAAGTATATAATACAGCGAGAAGATTTCTTCTCGCTGTATTAGAAGTTTAATAAAGAAGATTTCAAAGTCAGGAGGAACACATGGTTAAGTTTATTTTGAAGAAAATTCTGTATATGGTTGTGACTTTGTGGATTATTCTTACTATTACGTTCTTTTTAATGTACAACGTACCTGGAGATCCTACAGAAGCACAAACGAAGGTACTACCAGAGGCGGTAGTTAAGAACTTAGAAGAAAAATGGGGATTAAACAAACCAGTATCAGAACAATATTTTATTTATTTAGGAAATTTATTACAAGGAGATTTGGGAGAATCATACCAAACTGCAGGACTAACTGTTAACACTGTTATAGCAGAGCGTTTCCCAGCATCTTTAAGACTCGGTCTTCAAGCAGTAGCAGTCAGCTTGGTGATTGGGTTGATTTTAGGTATTTTAGCAGCATTCAATCGAGGAAAATGGTTGGATTTTGTTACAATTTTTATAGCGATTATCGGGGTATCAGTTCCGAGTTTCGTATTGGCAGCATTATTGCAAAAATATGGAGCAGGTGGATTTTTCCCAATTGTTGGTTGGGTAACAGATGATATGAGCTTTCTAGAAAGTTTACGCTATACAGCACTTCCAACTATGGCAGCAGCTATTGGAGGGATTGCAACGTACTCAAGATATATGAGATCATCCGTATTAGATGTAATGAGTTCAGACTACATATTATTAGCAAGAGCGAAAGGATTATCTGAGCTACAAATTATCTTGAAGCATATCATGCGAAATGCTATCACGCCAATTATTACAATTGTGGCACCACAAGTAGCAGGGATTGTAACAGGTTCGTTTATTATAGAGCGTATATTCGCAGTACCAGGACTTGGTAGATATTATGTAGAAAGTGTAAATGGTCGTGATTACCCAATGATTTTGGGCACCACATTATTCTTCTCAGTTATCTTTATCGTATGTATGGTAGGAATGGATATTTTATATGCAATTACAGATCCGAAAATTAGAAAAAGTTTAATAGAAGGCAAATAAAGGAGGAAACAAGAGTGGAACAACTAAAGGAAAATCTCTCACTAGAGATGTTTAAACCAATAGATGTAGATGAACACGAAGCAGAAATTCTTGTTCGTCCGAGTATGTCGTATTGGCAAGATGCTATACGTCGTTTAAAAAAGAACAAAATCGCAATGGTTAGTTTGGGATTTTTGGTTTTTATGGTATTGATGTGTATATTTGCACCATACATTTATCCACATGCATATGATACACAGAATATTGATTTTACAAATGAAGGACCAACATGGAATCATATTTTTGGGCTAGATGAACTTGGACGCGATATATTTGCACGTATTTGGATTGGTGGCCGAGTATCATTAACTATCGGTGGAGTAGGTGCTCTCGTTTCACTGGTAGTAGGAGTGATTTATGGCGGGATTAGCGGATATTTTGGTGGAATCGTAGATGATATTATGATGAGAATCGTTGAAGTTCTTGTAGGGATTCCATATCTAATCGTAGTTATTATTGTTTCCGTATATCTAGGGACTGGTATGAGTGCATTACTGATTGCACTATGTATCACGAGCTGGACAGGTATGGCCAGAGTTATACGTGGTGAAATTTTAGAGTTAAAGGAAAGTGAGTATGTATTGGCTGCAAAAGTCTTAGGAACGTCGCCGATGAAGATTATTCTAAAGCATTTGGTGCCAAATACATTAAGCCTCATTATTATTAATACAACATTTGCGATTCCAGGTTTTATTTTTGCAGAAGCATTTTTGAGCTTTGTAGGTCTTGGAATACAACCACCATTAACTAGCTGGGGAGCTATGGCGGCACTAGGACAACAGAAGATGTCATATTATCCTCATGAACTAATATTCCCAGCACTTGCACTCTCGTTAACAATGTTAGCATTTAACTTATTAGGGGATGGTCTTCGTGATGCATTTGATCCTAAGATGCGCCAATAGTGAAGGAGGATAAAGATGAATGAACATTTATTAGAAGTTAAAAATCTGAAAATTTCCTTCCATACTTATGCAGGAGAAGTTCAAGCGGTTCGAGGAGTTAGTTTTCAGGTAAATAAAGGCGAATGTATGGCAATTGTTGGCGAATCTGGTTCAGGTAAGACTGTAACGTCAAAAGCTATTTTGGGATTGATTCCAACACCACCAGGAGAAGTGAAGCCAGAAAGTGAAATATTATTTGAAGGAACAAATGTACTTAATTATACAAAGAAAGAGTGGAGAAATTATAGAGGGAAAGAGGCTGCTATGATTTTCCAAGATCCAATGACTTCATTAAACCCTACAATGAAGGTTGGACATCAAATTATGGAAAGTATTATTTTGCATAATAAAGTGAGTAAGAAAGAAGCGAAAGAACAAGCGATAGAATTACTTCGCAAGGTACATATTCCGAATCCAGAGGAACGTATTAATCAATATCCTTATGAGTTTTCGGGTGGTATGAGACAGAGAGTTGTAATTGCAATAGCACTCGCATGTAATCCTAAATTAATGATAGCAGATGAGCCTACCACGGCATTAGACGTTACCATTCAAGCGCAAATTATTAAATTGCTAAAAGAAATTCAAGAAGTACATGACACTGCAGTTGTTATGATTACACATGATTTAGGTGTGGTAGCTGGGATGGCAGATTCCATTACAGTTATGTATGCAGGCGAAATTGTAGAACAGGGAAAAGTTACTGAGATTTTCGCTGAACCAAGTCATCCTTATACAGTTGCATTATTAAAGGCAGTACCTAGCGTAAATAATGAGAATAAATCGGAATTGCAAATTATACCAGGAACTCCACCGGATATGATTATGCCACCGAAAGGGTGTGGATTTGCTACAAGATGTGAACACTGCATGGGAATATGTAAAGAGCAAGCACCTGATTTTTATAAGCACTCTGATTCTCATCAATCAGCATGTTGGTTGCATCATCCAATGGCAAAAGAAGCTCTAGGTGTTACAAATATAAGGGAGGTGTTTGAGCATGGAAAATAATCAAAAAGAAGTGTTAGTTCATGTTGAAAATTTGCAAAAGCATTTTGACCTTAAAAAGAAGAGGATCTTAAAAGCAGTAGATGATGTATCTTTTGACATCTATAAAGGAGAAACCCTAGGGTTAGTTGGAGAATCTGGATGTGGTAAAACTACATGTGGTCGTACAATATTAGGCTTGTATCCAGTTACTGGTGGAAAAGTAGAATATGAAAATAAGGATGTTACAAAACTGAGTGGGAAGGAAACTATGTGGTTTAAGAAACGTGCACAGATGATTTTTCAGGACCCATATGCATCATTAGATCCTCGTATGACAGTAGGCGAAATTATCCAAGAAGGTATGGATAACTTTAAATTATATAGTACACATGCAGAAAAGCAGGAAAGAATATATGAACTACTTGAGTTGGTTGGACTAAATAAAGAACATGCATCTCGTTTTCCACATGAATTTTCAGGAGGACAAAGACAAAGGATAGGTATAGCTAGGGCGTTGGCGGTAAATCCTGAGTTTATAGTTTGCGATGAACCAATATCAGCTTTGGATGTATCGATACAGGCACAAGTTGTTAACTTATTGATTAAATTGCAGCGTGAACTAGGCCTTACATATTTATTTATAGCTCACGATCTATCAATGGTAAAACATATTTCAGATAGAGTGGGTGTAATGTATATGGGGCATATAGTAGAACTTACAACAAGTAAAAAACTATATGATAATCCACAGCATCCATATACAAAAGCACTGTTGAGTGCGATTCCAATTCCTGATCCAGAAAAGGAAAAGACAAAAACAGTCATTCCACTAGAGGGAGAAGTTGGAAGTCCAATTAACTGTGGGGAAGGATGTAGATTTGCACCAAGATGTAGCTATGCTAGACCAGAATGTAGTACAACAACTCCTAACTTAAAAGAAGTTGAAGAAGGACATTTTGTAGCATGTCATTTATTCTAAATAAAAATAGGGAGTACGTTATTGATGATAATTCATCGATTTCGTACTCCCTCTTTTATGGTTAGTGAATAACTAATACTTAAGACAAATACAACATAACTTATCTTAAGAATCCAATATTTCTAATGATTGCAGGTTCTACTGCTTTTCCAGAACCGATTTGGAATACGGCTATAATTTTTATAACCCATAATGCTACAGCTGCTATACCGTAAATGATTGGTACTATAAACGTCCAAAAAAGAACGATTACTACCAACAACATTAATGTGTCAACCACTATAAATTTAAGTGCCTGTCTAGCATGGAACATCGCATACTCGGATTTTTGTGCAGCGATCAAAGCTATTAATACACCAAATAAACCACTAAGGTAGCATAACATGGCAAATACCTTATTATCTGAGATATCCTTTTGTTGAAATTCAGAAGTATGGTCGTACATATTGTGCGCTGGTGCATACTCAGGCATGGTTCTTCATAATTTTCTCCTCTTTTCTTCAGAAATTCTTTGGGTTTTCATTGGTGTTTCTTTAGAATTAATTCTAGCACTAAAAACACACTTTGTCACGTTAAATCAAAAAAGAGATGAAAATAGTAGGCGTTTACAAAATAAAGCGAGCTATTACATACTATAAATTAGTTCTGTAACAGCTCACCATAATTAATGCTATTTAATTGTTTAATATGAATTCCAATATTAGAATGTTACATCTTCTCCATAATAGATACATGTGAATAATTTTTCCATTGTAGCTGGATCAATCGTTCTTGGGTTAGAACCTGTACAAGCATCGCCAACTGCGTTTGCAGCGATAGTTGCGATTTTTTCTTTGAATTCTTCTTCTACGATTCCAAATTCTTTCAATGTATTAGGAATCTTCATGTAATCGTTCATTGCAACGATTTTGTCACATAATCCTTTTACACATTCATCAACTGTGCCTGTGATTCCGATAGCATTTGCAATTTTAGCATAACGAGCAGCAGTTACTTCATCTTTTGCATTGTATTTAATTACGTATGGTAAATACATAGCATTTGCTAAACCATGAGTAATGTGGCCAGTTGAGAAAGCAGCACCTGTTTTGTGAGCCATAGAGTGAACGATACCTAATAACGCATTAGAGAATGCCATACCTGCAAGACATTGACCATAGTGCATTTCTTCTCTACATGTCATATCGCCATCAAATGATTTGATAAGATCTTCGTTAACGATTTGGATAGCTTGGATAGCTAATGGATCTGTGAATACTGTATGTAATGTAGAAACATAAGCTTCGATCGCATGTGTAAGAGCATCCATACCTGTATAAGCTGTAAGGTGAGCTGGCATTGTTTCAGCAAGAGCTGGATCAACGATAGCAACATCAGGAGTGATGTTAAAGTCAGCTAGTGGATATTTGATTCCTTTTGCATAGTCTGTGATTACAGAGAAAGCAGTTACTTCTGTAGCAGTTCCTGAAGTAGAAGGGATAGCACAGAATTTTGCTTTTGTTCTAAGTGTAGGGAAGTTAAATGGGATACATAGATCTTCAAATGTTGTTTCTGGATACTCATAGAATGCCCACATAGCTTTTGCAGCATCAATAGGAGATCCGCCACCCATAGAAATAATCCAATCTGGTTGGAATTCTGTCATTGCAGCAGCACCTTTCATAACTGTTTCAACAGATGGGTCTGGTTCAACGTTTTCAAATAAAATCGTTTCGATACCCGCTTCTGCTAGATAAGCTAAAGCCTTGTCAACGAATCCAAATTTCTTCATTGATCCGCCACCTAGAACTAAAATGGCCTTTTTACCTACTAAGTTCTTAAGTTCTGCTAATGAATTTTCTCCGTAATAAATATCTCTTGGTAATGTGAATCTGCTCATGTTACTGTCCTCCTAATTTTGGTTTGTTATTTAATAAAAATATATAAATAAAATAAAACTTATATAAAATCATACCACTTTGTTAAAATAATATCAAATGTAATAATTACTAAAATGCAAGGAGGATTTATGTGCAAATTGCTAGTGCGACATTTTGGGAGAGTATCCATAGAATTTTTTGAAACACCTATAAAATGTAGAATAACCATTATATCCACATTCTAGAGCGACATCTGTAAGCGGCTTATTATCTTCTATCAGTTTTTTGGCTAAAATCATACGCTTCATAGTGATATAATCAAGTATGGTATAACCAGTAACTTCCTTAAAAGTTCGCATCATATAATACTTGCTTATATAGAAATGTCGTGCGATAGACTCTATGGAAATATCTTCTGCTAAGTGTGTATTAATATAATCAATGGTTTCGATGATCTTTTGATTGTGAGATGAGGTAGAAACAAAATCCAAGTTCTGTTTTCTGGCAGCTCGATTAAGGTATATCATGAATTCAAGTACATCTAGCTGTTGCTTTAGTTCATGGGCATAATCTCCATCACGAAAAGAGCGCTCAAGCTTCACGGTACTTTCTAGAAGTACATTATTCTTTGTGTTAGGAAATCGCAATACGTAAGATGCTTCTTGCTTTGCTTTTTGAAAACAATAGCTTAGGTCATAAGAATCGGTCCTGTAGGTATCTATAAAATTACGTGAAATGTAGATGATAATTCGTTCATAAGGAATCGAGTTATCAATAAAAGGCTTGTGAATGTGATTACGATTTACAAGTACAATATCATGTGGTTGTAAATCATACGAACGTCCTTCTATCATATAGCTAATATGCCCTTTAATGAATATGATTATTTTGTCAAAATCATGATAATGATAATCGGGCTCTTCAGAGCTATTGTCGGTAAGGTAGAATAGTTTGAAATCGCTATGAAGATACCCTTTTTTTTCGTAGTTAGACATTAAATTACCTCCCTTACGTCATAGAAGTCATAAATTATATTGGAATAAGATAGAATAGTTATTAAATAGTATACATTAAATACAAGCATATGGAAAGTTATAAAAAGCAGTATTTGCAATAATAATAGCATGAAATGAATATTATATTGCACAAAAAAAGAATATAATAACAATAACAGTGATGATGACGTATATACCTCATCACTTTAATGAACGATTGCATGGAATATATTAGAGAAGGATGATAGGAGATTAAAATATGAGAATAGCATTAGAAAAATATGATGGTTTAGGAAATGATTACTTTATATATGATCCAAATAAAAATGAAATAAAATTAACAGAAAAGCGAGTGAAATTAATCTGTAATAGACATTTCGGAGCAGGAGCAGATGGAATCTTAGAGGGACCATTTATGACTGAGAGTGGAATCGAAGTACATATCTGGAATCCAGATGGAAGTAAAACGGAGATTAGCGGAAATGGAATCCGTATTTTTGCAAAATATCTAAAAGATGCAAATTATATTCAGAAAAAACGTTTCTATATTAGTACAGAGGATGGTCAGGTAGAGATATGTTACTTGAATGAAGAAGGTAGCCGAATTAAAGTGGCTATGGGGAAGGTATCATTTTGGAGTGATGAAGTGCCAGTAATAGGAGAACGACGAGAAGTAATTAATGAAGATATGGTTCTTGGAAATGGGCTATATCCAGCAACATGTTGTAGTGTTGGAAATCCACACTGTGTGATTCCGATGAAAGAAGTGTCAAAAGAATTGGCAATTAAAATTGGGGAAAATACAGAATCGGCTAGATATTTTCCAAATCGTATCAATACTCAGATTATGAAAGTGATTGATGAAAACAATATTCAAATCGAAATTTATGAGCGTGGAGCAGGATACACAATCGCTTCGGGAACAGGTGCGTGTGCAGCAGCAGCAGTTGCGTATAAACTTGGTGTGACTAATAATGGCGTAGATGTCCATATGCCGGGAGGGATACTCCAAGTAGAGATTGACGAAGCGTGGAATGCCTATATGACAGGTGATGTTTCTTACATTGGTGCCATGACGCTTGGGAGTGAATTTGTAGAGAAAGTAAGAGCACTTGTATAGTAAAAAGTCAATGGTTTTTCAAAGTGAAAATTGTACTAAATTTAAACATGGAAAAAGAAGGGGAAGTATTGCCTTCTTTTTTTTGTAGTGCTATACTTGGTACTGTTCACAAAAACATAACACTATATATAGTGTTGAATAGATGAAAACACCTAGATATATGCGAGGGTAGAAAGAGAGGGTATTGCGTGAAAGTAATTAAGAGAAATGGGGTAGCAGCAGACTTTAATCTGCGTAAGATTGAGAATGCAATCTTAGCAGCTATGAAATATGGAAGTGGGATTGTAGATGAGGATATTGCATGGGAGATATCAAAGGAAATAGGGGATATTCTTAAGGCGGATGATAAAAAGAAAGAAGAAGTTCATATTAGTGATATTGAAGATTTAGTATTCAGCAAGTTGATTGAGAAAGAGCAATTAATTACAGCGAAATCATATGAGGGTTATAGAAGAGTACGCGAATTCCAACGTTCGACTAATACCATTGATGATGCTATTTATGGAATAGTAACAGGTCATAATAAGGATGCAATGGAAGAAAACTCAAATAAAGATGCATATGTTTTAGCAACTCAGCGTGATTTGATTGCAGGTGAATTTTCCAGAGATTATTGTAGAAGAACAATGATTCCGACGAATATTGTTCAGGCACACGATGATGGAATTATTCATTTTCATGATATGGATTATTACGTGCAGCAGATGCATAATTGTGACCTGGTGAATTTAAAAGATATTTTTGCACATGGAACGGTTATTAATAAGAAGTTGATAGAGACACCAAAATCACTGCAAACAGCGTGTACTGTGGCGACACAGATTGTACAGCAAGTAGCGAATGGCCAATATGGTGGTCAGACGATTTCGCTTTCGCACTTGGCACCATTTGTAAGAGTGAGCTATGAGAAGCATAAGAAGGCAGTTGCAGAAGATGCAGCAGTGATTGGGCATACTTATACAGAAGATGAAATCGTGAAAATTGCTGAGAGAAGATTAAAAGATGAAATTGTGTCAGGAATTCAGACGATACAATATCAGATTAATACGTTTTCTACAACAAACGGGCAAGCACCATTCTTATCTGTATTTATGTACATTAATGAAGAACCGGGGTATGAGAAAGAGACAGCGATGTTAATCGAAGAAATGCTCAACCAACGTTATTTAGGAATGAAGAACGAGGTAGGAGTGTATGTGACTCCAGCATTCCCGAAATTGTTATACGTATTAGATGAGAATAATGTGCCACAAGGAAGCGAATTCAGATTCGTGACAGATCTTGCAGTGAAATGTGTGGCTAAGAGAATGATGCCAGACTTTATATCAGCGAAGCTTATGAAGCAAAACTATGACGGACAAGTATTTCCATGTATGGGATGTAGAAGCTTCTTATCTCCATGGAAAAATGAAGAAGGTGAATACCAATGGTATGGACGATTTAATCAAGGTGTCGTTACATTAAACTTGGCAGATGTTGGTTTGTCTGCAGGTGGGAACATGCATAGTTTCTGGAAGATTTTAGATGAGAGACTTAAATTATGTTTCGAGGCATTGATGTTACGTCACGAAAGCCTAAAAGGTACAGTGTCGAATGTGTCGCCAATCCACTGGCAATACGGAGCACTTGCTAGATTAGCGCCAGGGGAAACCATTGATAAGTTACTATATAATGGATATTCGACGATTTCATTGGGGTATATCGGTTTATACGAATGTACAGTAGCGATGTTAGGGACAAGTCACACAGATAAAGTGGGAGAAGACTTTTCAGTTCGAGTAATGCAACGACTTCGTGCAGCTTGTGATGAATGGAAGGCTAAGACTACATTAGGATTCGGACTATATGGAACACCAGCAGAATCCACAACTTATACATTTTCAAAAGCACTTAAGAGAAAATTCGGTGTGGTAGAAGGAATTACAGATAGAGATTATTTGACGAATTCATACCATGTAAATGTAGAAGAAGAGATTGACGCATTTAGCAAGTTAGAATGTGAGGCAAAATACCAGAAGATATCTTCGGGTGGTGCGATTAGTTATGTAGAGGTGACGAACTTAACACAAAATTTAGATGCTTTATCACAACTAATTGAATATATGTACAATACGATTCAATATGCAGAGATTAACACGAAGTCAGATTATTGTCATGAATGTGGGTTTGATGGAGAGATTCTACTTGATGAGAACAATGATTGGTATTGTCCAAACTGTGGAAATAGAGATAAGAAACATATGAACGTTTGTAGAAGAACATGTGGATACTTGGGAGATAACTTCTGGAACAAAGGAAGAACACAAGAGATAGCAGAGCGTTTTGTACATCTAGATAACCGTGTGTATGAGGTGCAAGATGAAGGTGCCGAAGCAGAAGTGAAAGAAGCATAAATAGATTACAAAGATAACATGAAAATAAGGCGGTAGAGATATGCGATATGCACAGATAAGAAATTGTGACATCGCTAACGGTGCCGGCATTAGAACATCCCTGTATGTACAGGGGTGTTCTAGGCATTGTAAGGGATGTTTTAACCCAGAAACTTGGGATTTTGCAGGTGGGAAAGAATGGACGGAACAAGTAGAGAAAGAATTTTTTTCATTAATTGGAAAGCCTCATATTGTTGGAACTACGATATTAGGTGGGGAGCCATTGGAACCACAGACAAGGGAAGGTATATTAGAACTTGTTACGAAGCTTAAGAAACGATATCCTAATAAGACGATATGGATATATACATCATACCTTTATGAGGAGTTATTAGAAGAATGTCCAGAGATATTAAAAGCGATTGATGTTCTAGTAGACGGAATGTTTGTAGAAGCGTTGAAGGATTCAAAACTGAAATTTCGTGGTAGTAGCAATCAAAGGGTGATAGATGTAGTGAAATCGTACGATAGAGGCGAGATCTGCATAAAAGAATAATTGAGAAATAAACGGATGTTTTATAGCCCCATAACTTGTAGCACAAGTAATGGGGCTATGGTATTATATAATATAAATATGCGAAAAGAGTAGATAGAATATTGGAGGCAGAATTATGTCATTGCAATTGATTTTAGGTAATTCAGGAGCTGGAAAAACACATTATTTATATGAGCGAGTTATAGAAGAATCTATAGCTAATCCTAATAGAAATTATTTGATTATAGTTCCAGAGCAATTCACTATGCAGACGCAGAAAGAATTAGTGATGCGTCATCCACGCAACGGAATTATGAACATTGATGTCCTTAGTTTTGGTCGCTTGGCACATCGAATTTATGAAGAAGTAGGAAAACCATATGAGACGATGTTAGATGATGAAGGAAAGAATCTTGTGATTCGTAAAATTGCAGGTAATTATCAATCTGAACTAAAGGTGATAGGAAAAAATCTCAATAAATTTGGATATATCAGTGAAGTGAAGTCGATTATCTCTGAATTTACGCAGTATGATATTAGTATGCAGAAGATGAAGCGTATTAGAGAGCAGCTAGAGGAAAACTCAATGCTTGCTTATAAATTGGATGATATTGCCACAATACGAGAAGGGTTTCAAGAATATTTAGAAGAACATAACTGCATTACGGGCGAAGAGTTACTAGACAAACTAAGTCGAGTTGTTCATAAATCAAAGATTCTACAAGATAGTGTTATTACGTTTGATGGATTTACAGGATTTACACCTGTGCAGAATCGTTTGATGAAAGAACTGCTAAAAGTGAGTAATTGCGTGTACTTGACTGTTACAATAGATGAACATGAACTACCATACTCTTACAGTACAGGACAGGAATTATTTGCATTAAGTAAAGAGACTATCAAGAATGTAACACAACTATCAAAAGAATGTGGAGTGGAAATTATAGAACCAATTATACTAGGCAAAACTTCACCGTATAGATTTAGAGAAAATAAAGCGATGGCATTTCTTGAAAGTGAATTGTTTCGTTATGGAACGAGAAAATACGAAGAGAATCAAGAACAAATTACTATGCATTTGTTGCGCAATCCAGAAGAAGAGGCTAGGTGGGTGGCAAGTGAAATACGTAGGTTGGTGAGACAACAAGAAATTCGATATCAAGATATTGCTATTATTTCAAGTTCTATGGAATCTTATGGGACTTATATTAAACGTGCTTGCGAAAGTTATGATATTCCAATATTTACTGATCAAAAGCGCAGTATCTTATTAAATTCTTTTGTGGAATACGTGCGAAGTCTTCTGGCTATGATGGAGCAGAATTATACCTACGAATCAGTTTTTCGATTCCTAAAGTCTGGATTTGGACCAATTACAGAGGAGCGAGTAGATGCGTTAGAAACATATATTCTGTCGAGAGGTATCAAAGGATACAAGAGTTGGCAAGCGCCGTGGATAGATGAGACGAGCCCAGACGAAACGATGAATCAACTCAATGAATCTAGAGTGAGATTCGTAGAGAATATTCAGAATTTACAAGGCGTATTAAAAGAACGCAAGAAGACTGTTGAAGATATTTGCGTAGCGTTATATCAATTTTTTGTTGAAGGGCAGATTCAATATAAAATAGAAAACTTAGAAAATACCTTGCAAGAATCAGGCGAGTTGGCATTATCAAAAGAATACAGTCAGATATATAGTGTAGTACTAGAACTGTTTGACAAATTTGTGGCATTATTAGGGGAAGAAGTTGTCGGATTACGTGAATTTAATGATTTGTTCGATGCAGGGATGCAAGAAGCAAGGATTGGAATTATCCCACCTAGTATAGATTCTGTTGTAGTGGGAGATTTAACAAGGACACGAATTAGCAATGTGAAAATAGTGATTTTTATGGGAGCAAATGATACTTATTTACCAGGAAACATGAATACAAGCGGGTTGCTATCTGAACGTGATAGGGCTTGGTTTGAAAAAAAAGAAATACGATTAAAGCCAAGTGGTAAAGAGCAAATGTATATTCAAAAGTTGTATTTGTATCTCATTTTAACGAAACCGTCGCAACGATTATATATATCATTATCAAAGACTAATGCGGAAGGGAAAAGTACAAGGCCAGCATATTTGATTGGAGAAATTCGCAAATTATTTAAAAAGCTTAAAATACAAGAAGAAGTAATGACATTATCATCTACGGAACTTACAAAAGGCGCAGGTATTATATATTTAATTGAAGGATTGCGAAATACTGAATTGCAACGAGATGAAAAATGGAAAGAATTGTATGCGTGGTATGCTAGGAACGATAAGTGGAAATCTCAATTAGAATTAATAGTAAAGGCAAATCAATATTGCAAATCTGAGGATAGATTAACCAGTGAGATTGCCAAAGCCCTTTATGGAGAAATACTAAAAAATAGTGTTACGCGGTTAGAACAATTTGCAGCATGTCCATATGCACATTTTTTAAGATATGGTCTGAGATTAAAGGAAAGAGAAATACATGAATTTGAAGCCGTAGACCTGGGAAATATTTTTCATGAATCGATTGAGTATTACTCTCGTAAAGTACGAGAACACCATGTGGAATGGAAAGAAATTTCACGGGAACAACAAGAAGAGTGGGCGAATGAAGCAGTTGAGTATGTGGCGAAAAACTATGAATATGGGCTTCTAACAAAGAGCGAGCGTGATCAATATAATATAGAACGTATGAAACGATTAATGCGTCGTTCTGTATGGGCAGTTAGTAAGCAAATAGCTTGTGGAGAGTTTGCACCGGAAGGATTTGAAGTAGCATTTGGAGAGGAATCAGATTTGGAAAGCACCAAAATCCAATTGGGAGATAATCAAACGATGATTCTGCGAGGTAAAATTGATCGAGTAGATACGTATGAAGAGGATGGAACGACGTATGTGAAAATCGTGGATTACAAAACAGGCACCAAAGAGCTGTCATTAGGGGATTTGTATCATGGCTTACAATTACAATTATTTGTCTATTTGAATGCAGCAATTGAATTGAAGAAAAGAGAACAAGATAAAGTGGTTCCAGCAGGAGTTCTATATTATAGGATGGATGATCCGTTGGTTGAAATGGGGAGTTCGGAACGAATAATGGGAAATAATGAAAATAGAGAAGCAGGAAGGGCTAGAATAGAGCAGGGAGTTTTAGAATCCTTAACACCAGATGGCATGGTAAATGAGGCTGCGAATATTTTGTCCTTATTAGATGAAGAATTTGAAGGACGCTCCTATGCAATACCAGTGACGAAAGATGCGAAGGGAGAAATCAAGAAGAGTTCCAATGTGATTAGTACAGAAGACTTTGAGGCGATTGAAGGATTTACAAAACAAAAGATACAAGAAATAGGACAAGAGATTGTAGATGGCAATATTAATATAGAGCCCTATCGAGATGAGAAGCATACAGGGTGTGGCTATTGTAAATATAATCAAATTTGTGGATTTGACAGCAAAGTGGAAGGGTATGCATACCGCAAAATTGAGAAAAGTACGATGTCAAAAGCGCTTGAACTCATAAAGAATCTAGAAGAGGGGGCACATTAGTATGGGGATGAAATGGACAGAAGACCAACAACAAGTAATTGACCTTCGTGAAACAAATATATTAGTAGCGGCAGCAGCAGGTTCTGGAAAGACTGCTGTGCTTGTTGAGCGCATTATTACGAGACTTACAAAAGATGAGAACCCTTTAAATGTAGATGAATTGCTTATCGTAACTTTTACAGAGGCAGCAGCTGCAGAGATGAAAGAACGTATTCTAAAAGCGATTGAGAAAGCACTAGTGGAAGAACCAGATAATCTACACCTTCAAAAACAAGCAACACTCATTCATAGTGCATCGATTACTACAATACATAGCTTTTGTTTATCGGTGATTCGAGATCATTTTCATACGATTGATTTGGATCCTGTATTTCGAATTGGAGAAGAGGGAGAACTTAAATTATTAAAGCAGGACACGATGGATAAATTACTTGAACTAGAATATACCGAGCGGAGACCTGAATATATACGGTTTGTAGAAGCGTTGGCACCAGGGAAAAGTGATAAACCAATTGAATCGCTGATTCTTGAATTATATGAATTTTCACGTAGTAATCCGCAACCAGAAAAATGGTTATTAGATTGTGTGGAATATTGTGATATTTCCAGTGTATCAGAGCTAGAAGAATCACAGATAGGAAAATTCATGATACAAGATGTGAAAAGATGTGTGGAAGATATGCTTGTGCGAACAGAACGAGCAATTGCAATCTGTTCGGAAGTAGATGGACCTTATCATTATGAAGAAGCTTGTACAGCAGATGAAGTAAAGTTTCAGTACATTTTGAATGTTATTCAAGATGGAGTAGACCCAAATATAATTGAGGAATTATATCGTGAAATAGGAAGTGATGATTGGACACCTCTTTCTAGGAAACGACCAAAAGATGTAGATGCAGATAAAAAAGAACTAGTTAAAAATATCAGAGATGAAAATAAAACAGTTATGAAAGGATTGATAAAAAAATATTTTTATTTGAATCCAGAATTACAAATAAAGGATTTACAAACTAGTAAAGGATTGATTGAAGAATTAGTGCGACTAGTGTGTGCATTTGCCACGATGTATAGAGAAGAAAAGTTATCACGTGGCATAATCGATTTTAATGATATGGAGCAATATGCACTACAGATTCTCACTGATTCAGTCGATGGAGAACTGGTGCCATCAAAAGTAGCAGAAGAATATCAAGACAAATTTGCAGAAATCATGATTGACGAATATCAAGATAGTAATCTGATTCAGGAAGCTATTCTAACGAGTGTGTCAACTGTTGCAAAAGGTAGATACAATGTATTTATGGTGGGGGACGTAAAGCAAAGTATTTATAGATTTCGGCTGTCGCGACCAGAATTGTTTATGGAAAAATTTAATCGTTATTCGAACGAAGGAAACGAACAGAGAATTGACCTTAGTAAGAATTTTAGAAGTCGGAGTGAGGTGCTAGATTGTACGAATTATATTTTCTATAAAATAATGAAAACATTCTTAGGTGGTGTGGAATATGATGAAAAGTCAGCATTATATCTAGGTGCAGACTATCAGGGATTACCAGAAGAATTCTACGATAGCAGGGTAGCGGCAATGGAAGAGTTCAAGGTAGAACCGATGGTAGAAGTAATAGATAATCAGGCTGAATTGTTATTAATAGATGGGGAAATGTTGGAGGAAATAGAGGGGTCAGAAGATAGTGTACGGGAATTGGAGGCGAGAGCAGTTGCTCGTAGAATCAAAGAATTGGTAGCAGCGCAACCAGTGTATGATAAAGAATTAGAAGGATATCGAACAGCTAAATATAGTGATATTGTGTTACTTACAAGAAGTTTATCCGGTTGGAGTGACGTATTTGCAGATGTGTTAGGACAAGAAGGGATTCCGACGAGTGTTGCAAGTGGCGAAGGATATTTCTCCACATTGGAAATTGCGCTCATTCTAGATTACTTACGTGTATTAGACAATCCAATGCAAGATATACCATTAGCAGCTGTATTACGATCGATGTTTGGTGATTTTACGGATTCTGAATTGGCAGAGATTAAAAGCCGATTTCGCGGACAGAGATTCTGTGAGGCTGTATTTGCGTATGCAGCATTGAATAAGGAAAGTGGGGAAGTGTATAACGAAATTCTTCACGATAAATTAAATAAATGTTTGGCACAGATACAAGTATTTCGAAAGAAAGTAACATATTTAGGGATTCATGAATTATTATGGGATATTTTTCAGGTTACACATTATCGAGATTACATCTATGCATTACCAGGAGGGGAGCAACGTCGTGCTAATATTGATATGTTGTTAGCTAAGGCGACTACATTTGAGAGTACAAGTTACAAAGGAATCTTTAATTTCATACGGTACATTGAACAGCTACAGAAATATCAAATGGAATATGGAGAGGCTAGCATAACGGATGAACTAGATGATGTAGTGAGAATAATGAGTATTCATAAGAGTAAAGGCTTAGAGTTCCCTATTGTTATTATCATTGGAATGGGTAAGGAATTTAATAAGCAAGATGCAAGAGGGCAGCTGGCAATTCATCCTGATTCTGGAGTGGGACTAGATGCTATTGACCCAGAGAATAGAACAAAGATTGTAACAGTAATGAAACAAGCGATTCGAAGAAGATTAGAACTGGATAGCCTTGGAGAAGAATTACGTGTGTTATACGTAGCGATGACAAGAGCAAAAGAAAAACTAATCATGATAGGGAATGTAAGTGGATTGAAAAAAAAGAAAGAAAAATTGAGAATAGACTTGGAGGTGCCAGAAACTCAGTCTATAGGAATTGATTTCTTGACATTATCACGAGCAAGAAGCTATTTAGATTGGGTGATACAGTGTGTGTGTTATCGAGAAGAAGCTCCAATTCGTGTAAGAAGTATAGATATAGAAACGCTTGTGAAAAAAGAGGTGATTGAAGAAATTCAAGATACCCTCAATAAAGGTTGGTTGAAGAGTCTTGATGGCACAGAGATATACGAAGAATCATTTCGTGAATTATTAATGCAACAATTTCATTTTCAATATCCATATGCAAAAGAACAAGAGTTTAAATTAAAAATGACAGTTACAGAGATTAAGAAACAGGCACAGATGTTGGAAGATTACGAGCAGAATTTTGTTACCGAACTAATAAAAAAAACACCGATTGAACCAGCATTTATCCGAAAGGAACAAGTGAAACAGACGGGAGCATATCGAGGAACGGCTTATCATAAATTAATGGAATTGTGGGATTTCTCTAAAGAATATTCAAATGATTTAGTGACAGAATTCTTGGCGGAGAATGAAGAACAAGGCAAGATAACAACAGATATGGTTCAGTGTATTGACGTTAAAGATGTGGCGATATTTATGGGAACAGATTTAGTGAAACGAATGAGTAGAGCAGCAAGAAATCATAAGTTCTTTAAGGAGCAACCATTTGTGATAGGGGTATCATCTGCTCAAATCTATGGTGTCGAAAGCGATGAAATTACATTAGTACAAGGAATTATTGATGTGTATTTTGAAGAAGAAGATGGACTTGTGGTAGTGGATTATAAGACGGATAGAGTGAAGACTATGCATGAATTAAAAGAGCGATACCATGCACAACTTGAATATTATGGACAGGCATTGGAGCAATTGACTGGTAAAGTGGTGAAGGAGAGGATTATTTATTCATTTGAGCTGCAAGATTTAATTAGCATGTGATAAAATATAAGAAAACCAATAGTTCTTAAATTGCGCAACAGTAGAAGCTATTAAACAAGTAATATCTAAGGAGGCTAGGACAATGGGATATATCATAGAAACAAACAATCTAACGAAAATGTATGGAGCAGCTCGCGGCATTAATGAAGTAAATCTTGCAGTTGAAGAAGGTGAAATTTTTGGATTCATTGGACCGAATGGTGCAGGGAAATCTACAACGATTCGTACATTATTAGGATTAATCAAGAAGACTTCAGGAAGTGCTACTATTTTTGGATTGGATTTTGAAAAAGAAAATACGAAGATTTTAGAAGAGGTTGGATATTTACCAAGTGAAGTATTTTATTACGACCATATGAAAGCTATCGACCTTTTGAAATATTCTGCTAGCTTCTATAAAAAAGATTGTACGAAGAAAATAGAAGAACTTGCAGAAGTGTTCGAGTTAGATTTACATAAGAAAATTGCGGATATGAGTTTAGGAAATAAAAAGAAGGTTGGGATTATTCAAGGTTTACTCCATAGTCCGAAATTAATTATTCTCGATGAACCAACGAGTGGATTAGATCCATTAATGCAGAAGAAATTTTTTGAGGTGATGAAAAAGGAAAATGAAGCAGGTGCAACGATACTATTTTCTTCTCATATCTTAAGTGAAGTGCAGAAAATCTGTAACCGTGTTGCAATTATTAAAGACGGAACGATTATGCAAGTGCAAAAGGTAGATGAGCTCATAGAGGACAATTATAAGAAGATAACAGCGACACTTCTAGATTCAAAACAATCAATAGAGATAGAAGGAGCAACAAATATGACGTTGATAGAAGGACAGTTGCATTTTATATATAAAGGGGACTGCAATATATTGATTCAAGCATTGGCAAAGCTTGATTTGAGTAATGTTACTATCCAAGATCCAGATCTAGAAGAAATTTTCTTACATTATTATTCGTAGAGGTGGCGCATGAATATATTAAAGATGGAATTAAAATCATTATATAAAACGATGCTGATATGGACAGTGGCGATTGTAGCAACGTTTATGTTATTTACAATTGGAATTTTTCCTATATTTGAGGAAAAAACAGAACTTGTAATGCAAATGATGGCAGGAATGCCAGAAGAGTTTTTGGATGCATTTGGATTTGGAATGGATTCATTTACATATTTTGAGGATTTTTATGGTTTTACATATTTTTATTTGGCAATAATGGGAGCAATAGCGGCAAGTCTGATGACAATTAGGACCTTTGGGAAAGAGAAACAATATAAAGCACAAGACTTTCTGTTTACAAAACCAATATCCAGAACAAAAATATTTGTTAATAAAGCGCTAGCAGTAGTATTAGTATTGGGTGGATCGAATCTAATATTTATTCCATGTTCAATCTATTGTTTTTTGGAAAACGGAATAGAAGATTCGGCAGTACTAGCCTCTTGTGCGCTGTTATTTCTTGAATTGTTTTGTGTAAGTTTAGGCATATTTTTAACCGTATTTATGAGAAAAATCAGAAGTAGCGCATCGATAGCTACAGGAATTGGTTTTTTGCTTTTTGCAATTAACTCAGTAATTAATTTGCTTGATATTGAAGCGGCGAAGTATTTATCACCATTTCAATATTACGATCCAGGCACTCTATTTGAAGAGGGGAGCTATGATATGACACTTGTGATTTTCTCAATTGTGGTTATGGTGATGTTTGTAGGGGTATCATTTTACAAATATACTACAAATGACATAGAAAGTGTGTAGGTGAACTATATGAATATATTAAAACAGGAATTGCTAACGAACCTGAAAATATTTTTCTTTTGGACAATGGGGCTTGTTGTCTTTGTTTTTGCCGGCATTACTAAATTCACAGGCATTCAAGAAATGAATATCCAAGATATGATGGAGATATTTAATGAATATCCTAAGATTGTTTTGGCAATCTTCGGTATGCCGTCCGGACTAGATGTGACAGTATTTAGCGGGTATTACTTTGTGTTAAATAATTATATTATTATATTAATTTGCCTTTATAGCATACAGCTTGCAGTGAAAGCAGTGACAAGAGAAAGCGTAGATAAGACATCAGAATTTTTATTTACAAAACCTGTGACGAGAAGTTATATCTTGTCAATGAAATTGATTGCATCTTATGTGTATGTGGCAATATATTGCATATTGAACTATGTGTTTACGATCATAGCAATGGAGATGATAGGGGTAAACAATGAAGAAATGAAAACAATCGTATTCAGGTATTTTGGTGTATCGCTGTTATTGGGTACATTGTTCTTTGCAACCACAGTATTGATTTCAAGTGGTACGAAGCAGATAGAAAAAGGCGCTATGTATTCAAATTATGTGTTCTTTCTCGCATTTGGAATGGGTGTCGTATTTGATAGTCTAGAAGAAACAAAATACGTACAACTAATTTCACCACTTCGCTACTTCCCATATGAGGATGTGTTATCAGGTGAATTTAAGGTGGGATATATTATTACTTGTGTTGTAATCATAATCATCTCTTTGATATTTGGATATCGATTATTCTGTAAGAAAGATGAGGTATAGATATTATGAAAATTGTACTGATAGGATATGGTTGGCGAGCGGATTTATATAAAAGAGTGGCGAAGATTCTTCCGGAAGCACTTCAAGATACATATTTAAGTTTCATGTTAGAGCGAGCAATTGAGACGGGAAAAACTATAAGAACAGAGAATCAGAGTTGGAAATAAACGAATTTTAAATCAGTAGAGATCTACTTTAATGTAGGTGGCTGCTGATTTTTTTCTGTAATTCTGTGAAATAAACATGAAAATTTTATTAAAATATGATTGATGCATTATGCACAAATTTATAAAAAGTTTAGTTGAAGCTGTTGGTACTATGTGCTAAGATTAAGCGAATTTGAGAATATGAATTATGAGGAGCTAAATAATGGAAAAAAACACGAACAAACAGAAGAAAAAATGGAATATACAGATTCCACATACGTACTTTATTATCTTTTTAATATTGACATTATGTGCAATTCTTACGTATATATTGCCAGCAGGTTCATATGATAGAGTTGAAAATGAAGCAGGGAGGATGATAGTTGTAGCAGATTCATTTCGTCAGGTGGAGTCAAATCCAATTTCGCTGATGGATTTCTTGAAAGCAATACCATCAGGACTTGAAGCGCAATCAGCATTGATTTTCTTTGTATTTATCTGCGGAGGAACATTTGGTGTTTTCGATGGGACGAATGCTTTAAATGTAGGAATTAATAAATTAGCGAATAGGCTAAATGGTAGAGAGGCACTTATGATTATTGCAATTACTACTATTTTCTCAGTGCTAGGAGCAACGATGGCATTTGATCCACAAGTGATTATGTTTATACCATTAGGTGTGGCACTAGCAAGACGTTGTGGATATGATGCAATTACCGGAATAGGAATGGTTCTAGGCGGAGTGTTTGTCGGATTTTCATGTGGAGCATTGAATCCATATACCACAGCAGTTGCACAAGGAATTGCAGGAGTACCAATTTTTTCGGGATTTGCATTTCGCGTATTATGGCAAATCGCTACATTGGTAGTGACATGTGGTTATATCATTCGATATGCAAGAAAAGTAAAAGCTACACCAGAGTCTAGCTTTTGCTATGAATTAGAATTAAGTGAGAAAGAATCTCACAATAAGGCAGACGATGATGTCGTGACAAAACTTACTGCACGTCAAGTGCTGGTAATCATGATTTTAATTGGTGGACTAGCATGTGTAGTATATGGTTCTTTGAATTTGTCATGGGGAACAACAGATATGGCAGCGGCATTTCTAGGAATGGGATTATTAGCTGGAATCGTAGGTGGACTTCGTGGAAATGAAATTTGTGCATCTTGGATAACAGGTGCTAAAACTATGGTGTTCGGTGCATTAGCAATTGGACTTGGGCGTGCAATTCTAATTGTACTTGAGAATGGTATGATTATGGATACAATTGTATCTGGATTAGCTTCAGTGCTACAATTATTACCATCATCATTCGTGTCAGTAGGAATGTTATTTGCCAATGTTGTTATTAATTTCTTCGTACCATCAGGAAGTGGACAAGCAACACTTGTAATGCCATTTATGGCAGCGATTGCAACGCTTACAGGTGTTACAATGCAAACAGCAATCATAGCATTTCAAGGTGGAGAAGGGTTTAGTAATATTGTAATTCCAACAAGCTCAACAACAAATGCTTGTCTAGGAGCTGGAAATGTAGGATATGAGAAATGGATACGATTTGCAATGCCATTATTTCTATTACAAATGGCTGTTTGTACAGTATTTACAATCATAGCAGCTGCTATCAATTTATAAAATAGGGAGGCACTCCAAAATTAGTGGGTGAAGATAGAGTATATGTCATGGACAACGAGTGAACTGAAGAAAAAAGGACTTATTTCTCTTAATAAAAATTTTGGTCAAGCATACTTAGTGATTTTAGTTTGTAGCTTGATTGCAGATGTACCAAGTGTGTTTACTGTGCAGAATGGTTTGTTTCTGGTTCGTACAGTTAAAAATGAAATTGGGTTATCATTACTGTTAATTCTGACAGTTGTATTTATTGTTATTCCTATTACGATAGGGAAGAGTCGATTCTACTTGGAATTAAGAGACGGGCGAGGGAAATTCCCAACGATGTGGATGTTATTTGTACAAGGGAAAACAACTTACTTTAATGTTATAAAAGGAATGATTACTAAATATATCATTGTATTTTTGGGATGTTTAATCTTTGTGATCCCTGGGATTATACAGTATTATAGAGTGTTTTTTGTTCCGTGGTTATTGGCAGAAAATCCAGACGTTAACTTGCGAGAAGTGATGAAACAAAGCGAACAAATGGCAAAAGGGGAGAAAGTTAATATTTTTATTATGCAATTGTCTTTCGTAGGTTGGTTTTTATTGAGCTTTTTCATTGCAGATCGAATGAATGTGTTGATACCGTCTGCACTACAGTCGGTTGCGTGTGTCATGATTTATGCATTACCATTGGCATATTATTATGCAACGGTTGCAGAGCTGTATGTGGTGTTGAAAGAAAAATTGAAAAATAAATGTTAATAGTTTTCACGAAAGTAGTGCATAGTGGATGCGAATTCTGTATAATAATGGGTGAGTTAATAAATACCAAATTATATCATTAGTGCGAAAAGAGAAAACAATGGAACGTGTGAAAAAGAAAAACCAAATTGACATGACTGTAGGGTCTATTCTAGGTAAGCAGATTTTATTTATTGTACCATTAATGTTTACTACATTATTGCAGTTGTTATATAATGCTGTGGATATTATTGTAGTTGGAAAATTCGCAGGGACGACAGCACTTTCTGCGGTGGGCTCTACGGGGGCATTGATTAATTTACTTATTAATGTTTTTATGGGATTGTCGATAGGGGCGAGTGTTGTTACTTCTTTGTATTTTGGATCAAAAGATGAAGAGAACATGCATAGAACCATTCACACATCAGTTGCTATTGCAATTATTGCAGGATTAGCATTAGCGGTTATAGGGCAAATAGCATCCCCTATTTTATTAAGATGGATGGCAACACCAGATGATGTAATCAATCAATCCGTTCTATATATGAGAATCATATTTATAGGGATGCCTTTTAACTTATTATATAATTTCTGTGCAGCGATACTTCGCGCAGTAGGTGATACAAAAAGACCACTCATTTTCTTAGGAATAGCTGGAGTAGTGAACGTAGTATTAAATCTTATATTTGTAATTATATTTCATATGGATGTGGCTGGTGTGGCAACAGCTACTATCATAGCGCAGGCGATTTCAGTCATTCTAATTACAAGGTGTTTGACACGGAGTGAAGGTGCATTAAAACTTACTTGGAGTAAAGTGAGGATATATAAAGGGCAGTTGATTCGAATCGTACAAATTGGACTTCCAGCAGGAATACAAGGATCTTTTTTCTCTATTTCTAATGTACTGATTCAATCGTCAATCAATAGTTTTGGGGCAATAGCTATGGCTGGAAATGCAGCATCTGCCAATTTAGAAAGTTTTATTTTTGCAGGAATGAATTGCGTACATCAATCGGCGGTTACCTTTGCAGGTCAGAATTTAGGGGCTAGAGAATATAGGCGCGTTCGTAAGAATCTGTATTATTGCTGGGGATTAGTAATGGTGATAGCAATGATTATGTGTACAATATTTACAATCTTTGCAAAACCACTAGTTTGTCTTTATACAAATGATGCGGAAGCAATTGCAGTCGGAGTGAATCGTCTCATATTCTTCTGCAGATTCTATTTCCTTTGCGGAGCGATGGATGTGATAGTAGGACATGTTCGTGGTATTGGCCATTCATTGGTTCCGATGTTTATTTCGCTGTTAGGGGTTTGTGTATTTCGAGTAGTATGGGTATTTTTTGTGTTTAGTAAATGGCCTACATTGGATATGTTGTACATATCGTATCCAGTGACATGGATACTCTGTATTGTTTCATTGTTTGTGTATTACTTAGTGATAGCTAAGAAAGAAATTGCAGATTAACTGTCAATAAAATAATTAGAAAGAGCGAGTATGAAAAGATGAATTATCATCGATGTCATACTCGCTCTTTTGAATTGATACCAATTTTAGTTATAGTTCAAGGAGCCTTCCGTCAGTAGAAATAGTGACTACTTGCCAAGGAATAAACTTCCCACTATTTTGTAGTGCTTGCGTAGCAGCACGTTCAATCCCACCACAACATGGAACTTCCATACGAACAATAGTAAGAGCTTTGATAGCATTTTGTTTTATGATAGTAGTTAATTTTTCAGTATAATCACCTTCATCGAGTTTGGGACATCCGATTAAAAGCGCTTTATTGTTTGCAAACTCCTTGTGAAAATTAGCATAGGAATAGGCGGTGCAGTCAGCTGCAATTACTAGGTGTGCGTGGTCAAAGTAAGGTGCAGTTTCAGGAACAAGTTTAATTTGGATAGGCCATTGCTTTTGAACAACATTGTGATCAGTATTAGATTTTTGAGTGTGCAAACATTGGACTGGATTTTTTACTTTTACATCTATATCTGAGAAAGTAATAGCTCCAACAGGACATACAGGCATACAGTTACCTATTCCATCACAATAATCATCGCGAGTAACTTTTGCTTTCCCATTAACAATTTCCAGTGCTCCTTGTTTACAAGTATTGGCACAAAGGCCACATCCAACGCATAAATCTTCATTGATTTGAATTATTTTTTTCGACATAATATTTACTCCTATTCTTTAAGTTGATTTTATTGTAAAATAAAAACAAGATTAAATCCGTTGTCTGCACAACGAAAGGAGCGAAAATGAATCAATATATAAATGTATTAAGAACTAATCCATTGTTTGGTGATATTAGCGAGTCAGAATTGATGTCTATGCTTGTGTGTTTAAATATGAAGGAACGATCGTATAAAAAGAAGGAAATGATAGTGATGGCAGGTCAATCTATTAATTTTGTGGGAGTGGTTATAGATGGTAGTGTGAAAATAATCAAAGAGGATATGGATGGAAATGAGGTGCTTTTAACAGAGATAGGGAGAGGAGAGCTATTCGGAGAGGTATTTGCATGTGCGGGTATTACTAAAAGTCCGGTAACGATTCAAACATCAGAGCATACAAGAATTTTACTGCTCGATTATTATAAGGTAATAAGCACTTGCGAGAAAAATTGTGTCTTTCATAAAAAGTTAACAGAGAATATGCTGAAAATACTTGCGGATAAAAATTTAATATTGAATCAAAAAATAGAAGTGATTTCTAAGAAGAGTTTGCGTGAAAAGATTATGTGCTATTTAGTGCATCAGAGCAAAGGGAGAAAACGATTTACGATACCATTCAATCGAGAAGCACTAGCTAATTATCTGTGTGCAGACAGAAGTGCAGTCTCGAATGAACTATCTAAGATGCAAAAAGACGGGGTAATCCGCTATAAGAAGAATGAATTTGAAATAACATCAACAACAAGATAATAAATAATGGGTACTAGTACCGATGGAAGCATATTGCCGACCTTTATCTTCGTTATATTTAATAGATTTAATCCTATTATCGTAATAAGTATACCACCGACAATCCCTATTTCACGCAGCATATTATCTGTAATGAATGGTTGCAGCCAGATAGCACACATGGTGATACTTCCTTGGTATATGAATACGGAAGCTGCGGAAAATAGCACACCTAACCCGAGTGAGGAAGCAAATACAATTGAGAGTACACCATCTAGAATACTCTTGGCATATAGAATAGAATGATTGCGATTGCATTTACGATTGTTCCTAACATATGTACCTCCCAATATTTTAGCTAAAATTATTGTAAGGTAGTTAGGAAAATAAGTAAAGTGATTTCTGAAAGAGGAAAGAAGATAGTATAATATAAACACCCCCTGCATACATTGTAAAAAAGTATGTAGGGGATTCTTTTTGTGAAGGATTACATAGAAGAACGGGCAATGGAGATTGCCAATTATATCATAGAAAATCAGGTGACGGTGAGACAGGCTGCGAAGCATTTCGGAGTGAGTAAGTCGACGATACATATGGTAGTACCAAAACCGAACGATTTATAATCGGGGTGAAATAAATATCGGAAGTAGTGAAGAACGTCAGGAAACACAAGGGATTCAGCTTGTGTGGTCTGGCTTTTTTGTATGGGATACCTCGTAAGAGGAGAACAGAAATGTCTAAGGTATTTAGAATAGAGAAGAATAAAAACTATACAGTGATGAGCAATTATCATTTTCGAGATAAGAATATATCGCTAAAGGCGAAGGGGCTA
>JAWXVA010000081.1:0-10675 GCA_044425815.1 Eubacteriales bacterium | reverse complement strand
TAACCAATGACTTCTCCAGTATCAGGGTGATAGTCATAATTCACAGCATAGATATTCTCGCCACCGACCCATCCATTACAAATGGTTCCATAATTATACTGTGCTACACCCGCGTACATATAGCCTATTCTCATCTCGGTCTTAAAGTACACACTGAAGTTCTGTATCACACCTGTACTGTAATTATATCGAACCATTCCCATGGCATCATTTCGATAATAATCATAGTCACCATAGTCCACACTGACATTCACCACCATGTCTTCTATGGTTCCATAATTACTAGTCGCGATTCCTTGAATCCCCCATGAGGCAGCGCCTTCTGTGGCTGTCAACTCGAGTTCTATGACTCCATTATGTATATTTCCTTGTCTCGCTATGGTTGAAATCAATGGTCCATCAATGGTCTTGGTGATGGTGTGTCCATTTAGGTTCAAGTCCCCATATAGACGACTTACCCCTGTAGATGCACTAATCGTAAAGTCCTCTATGACGATATAATTCGCCGTAGGCTCATAGGCTATGGCCTGGAACTCTGCTTGATTTCGAATCACATGCAGTGCTTTCTCTGTTGTGAAATACGTGCTATCTAAGATAATCTTACTATCATAGATATTAATGCTGAATTCGATACAATACGCATAATCTCTATTGATATTTTCGAAACACTGTATTTCATCTACCATGCGCCCTAATTCGTCCGAAAGTAACTCTACATCCCCCTCATAGGTCGCCTTCACTTCGTAGCTATCCAGGTTATCTTCCTTGGCTAAGGTGGTTCGACTCAGGGTGAGGGTATAGGTAGGATCCATGTCTAATTCATTTTCTGGATCTTCTAATTCTACATTCACATAAGCGCTTAATACATTGGTGTTCATGGCTAAGTATTTCTGCATGGAGATACTTTCATCTTTCCACTCTGCATCCGTAATGGTCACCCGCATATAGACCGCATCTTCTGGAAGTATGGTCAAACCTTCGAAATTATTATAATAATCTGTCTTAATATAGGTCTTAGTTGCATCGTAATACGCAATCCCTAGGTTGTTCGACTCTCGACCATCTAGGTAATAGATATCCCCTCCTGTAATCGTAATATAGTCCGTTAAGTTATTCGTGCTAGAAGTGGAAGTTCCTGTATCGGTAACGTACATGCCCTCGGTTACATTCTCATAATCCATAATATCTGGGTTGTTTTCCCAATAGCTTGCATCATATTCGATAATATAACCGTTATATGCGAAGAAGTTCTTCGCACCACTGACTACCACCGAGGCGATGTTCTCATATTCATTGGTATTATAGGTGAATTCTAGAAACTTTGTATTGTTATAAACACCATCCCCACCTAGATAAGAGCCATTTGCATCGTAATAACTCAATCTGAAACTGCTAATATTATAATTAAATGCTACATAGGTCTGTCCTGTCTGGAAGATTGCATCTAGGGCATCTCCTTCTAGTGTAATACTGGTGTAACCTGTATTGGTGGAAACGGCGCCATTATAGGTGTAAGTATTCTCTACCCAGCTTCCATATTCTGTCATCGCATTTACCAGATTCAAGTCATAGGTAGAAACCAATGCTCCATCTACTTCATAGACCTTCTCTACGCCTTCTAAGTCCATGGAGCCACGAAGTCCTGAACCAGTGGTGAAGGTATAGTCTTCTCCTAACTGTACGTTGTATTCTTTCGTTGTACTCTTATAATATTCGGATGCGTAGAAGCGGATGGTATAGGTCTTCCCTTCTTCTAAGTTGTCAAATCTATAATTGGTATATACTTCATTTGCGTTCATGGCGACACTTTGCACCAGCTTGCTACTAGCATCATAGAGTCGCATGGTAATTCCTGAACTATCTCCATTTACAATGGCACTATCGTCATCAATCACAGTGTAATTGAAGATTTCATGGAAACTAGAGAAGGTAAAGGAATGCTCTATCACAACGGTTGGCGTTGCTCTCCATGTCGTAAAGGATGTCACCGTTCCTTTGTAAGAGACGTCCTCTATCACCCCTCCTTGGGATGCATAGGTTGTGAAGTTCATGGTGTATTGTGTATACGTTTCTAGCCCTTTGAATTCCATATGTATGTTTGGTGCATCCACGTCTGTCGAGGCACTTGCAAGCACGGCTGCCCAAGCATCTGCTAATTCTTCTTCTGTCTTTGCAGTCAAATACACAGTCATATTTGATTCTGATACTGGTAATGTAAGAACGTAATACTCATTTTCACTGTCGTATGTAATGGCTCCATCTGCTGTTGTGTCGATGGCTTCTAACTCTTCTTTGGATAGTACAAAATCGTGTACCACTTGTGATTCCTCATCTTTTAACTGAAATTGTATTTCATTCATCAGCGCAAGTAAGGTGGTATTCGTGGATGATGCGATCTGTACTTCTGTATGGGCTGTTTCTTCACTCACATCGACTAATGTGGTTTCAAATTTTACCGTTCCAAGAGATGCAATGGATGAGGTATAGCATGCCATACTCGTTAATAGCATATCCTCATACGTATTGCCATCTTCTATGTCGTAACTTTCACAGAGCACTTGGATATAGTAGATTTGACTTGCACTTAAATTCGTAATATTCAGATTCCAATTCTGACTCGTACTTTCTATGTCTCCTAAGTACCATTTATTTGCATACTGATATGTATCCCCCAGATAGCCTTGAATTTCTACGATATTGCCCTCGGAATCTACGACTTGAATATATGCCCCTTCTACCTCTGCGATATCTTGATTATAGACGGTAACAATCGCCTTTAAGTCTCTCACCGCTGTACTTGACACATAGACATTTGCAGATGGGTCTACCTTACAAGTCTTCGCGTATCCACTGGTAATGGCTTGCTGTGTCATTGGTAACTCGACGTTAAAATCGTCATAGAAGTACAACGTATACGTATATTCTGTCTGGGAGGTCATCTCTGCATTGGATAGCCAATCCACCATTTCACCTGATTTCATAAGTGTGAGATAGGAACTTGGGAATGCCTTCTCTGCTACGTTACCCTCGTCATCTGTAATTTCTATTACAATGCGGTCCACTGCGTCAATGGTATCGAACACAGTTCCTTGTCCCGTCGTTGTATCTTCCTCTGTTGTTGCAGCTGCTTCCACAGACTCTACGAAGTTAATTTCGTTGATTTGAATTTTATCGGAATAGATGTCTGCTGTTTCATACCCTTCATTGCTATCCAGCTGTGGTGTCATCGCTATGAGATAGTCTCTTGATTTGGTTGTAAATGGAAGGGGTTCTTCTAGTGCTTCCACTGTTTCTCTTATGTCATAATCATTATATTGTTGGTAAGAGGCTGTTAAGACGAAGTCCGTCTCTGGTTCTAGCCCAGTGATGGTGAATTCCCCTGTTTCACTTACCGATTTTCTCATGACCAGTTCTAGACTATCTCCTACCACCTCATACACATACAGGGTTACGTTACGGTATAATCTGCTAGATGGGTCCGATATTGTGATATACCCGGTGACAGAGTACACCCATGTGTCTAGATTCTCATCAATGGTAATGACTGGCATCTCGTAGAGTGGGTCTCCTGGCTCCCCTTCTTCCCCTGGTTCTCCTGGCTCCCCTGTCCCTTCGCCTACCCCTGGATTGGAAGAATCGTCTGGATTTGGATCCTTGTCACTGGATTCTCCTTCTGGTTGATCTGTCTCAGTGTTGGTACCTGTTGAGGTGCTAGTATCTGTATTATCTTTCTCTGTGCCATCTGTTGAAGCTTCCACCTCTGGATCTTGGACGTCTTCTTCTGGTTCTTCTTCCTCTTCCACCATGGTTGGCTCTTCTGGTTCTTCTTCTAATTCCTCATCTTCAATGGATGGAGTCACCTTGGTATCCGATTCTATTATCTTATCTTCAAGAAGTCCTAACTTCTCAATAAAGGCTGCATAGTCATAGGTGTAGTTCCCAATGGTGATTGTCTCTATCTGAAAAGTCACTGCTCCACTGACGAATTGCCCGTCAATGAATTCCATATACTGCATCCCTGTTTCTGTAAAATATGCCACTGCATGCATGGAAATATCTTGGGTTCCATATATATGTGTTACTGTTGTATTCTGTGCTAACATATATGCCCCATTATTTAGAGACACTAAAATAAAGTCGTCACTATCTGCACGACTTAAATCTTCATTGTAACTAATTCCATTTACTAAAAATAACCCATCATAGGTGGGTACGCTAGCAAAAGTAGGTGTAATCAGACTACTGTCACTATTAAAAAAGTTAATCTGTGTCCCACTCTCTCCTGCATACATGGGAAAGTTTTGATCTACTGAGTCTACTTTCTGGTTAATGTATAATTCTCCTAGGCGCTCATAAATAGGGGAATCTGCTTCATAAAATGCAAGGTCAACGGTAGTGTCTTCCCCATTTTTTAGATAATTCACTATGCTTTTATCTATGACAGCCCAAGCATCGAAGTCAGTATATCCTGCTTCCGAAAAATTCAGTAAATTCATAAATAGCAGTGCAACTAAGATAATAGCTGCGAAGATAATCGGTTTTTTCATAGACGGAACTCCTTATTATTGTGTTTCTCACTCGATTAATTCTAGTTTCTCTGGTCGGAAATATAAGATTTTCTCCGTCCCATATGCACTTTCTATGGTGTCATAGTTGAGGAATATCTTATACGATTCATATTCATCTACTGCCGTTACATCATACGGATTCGCTCCCCCTTCGAAGATGGTATCTTCTAGATAGTGATAAAACGTTACTTCTCCTGTCGAAACTACCTTGGCAAAGGAGAAATAGCTTAACTCCACTTTGGTTTCAGACCAAGTTACCGTAGTATTGTCTAGGAATACATAGGTGTTATTCCCATCATATAAGACACCGAGTGGTAATTCTATTTTGCTTCCATCATCACAGATATAATAGACGTGGTCTTCTTCTCTTGTAATTTCGCTATTTGCTGGGATGTACGCTTCTGTGTCCATCACTGGATTGACATAACTCATAGGAACCGTTGTAATGATTCTATCTTCGTACGCATAATAAAGAGGTGTGGTGTCCGTATCGGAATCTCCTCCCTCTGTATGTACTATGGTTGTGTTATCTTCGGTTATTTCTAAGGTGGCTCCTGCTTTAAATTCACACTTCACTCCTACGAAGTATTGGTAGAAGGCACTATCTATCGTCTTTATTTTCTCATTCTCTACAAATAATATGGCAGCTGTAAGCGCAAGAATTGCTACCATTAAGATAACAATATTTTTCATTACTATTTTACTTTTTACGAACCAATTAGATTTCTGCATTTATTTTTCTCCTAATTCTCGATAACTTTTCTACGGCACGTAAGCTGATGTATATGCTATAGAGAATCGTAAATGTTCCCAAAAACCAGTACACATACACAATCGCTACTTCATATACAATCTGTCGATTATAATCTAGTAATACATCTCCTGTGAGTATACTAATGGCGACTAATATGGTGCCTATCACATCTGCAATACCACCCCTTCGTACTAATATGTATAGGATAATCAGTAGGGATAACGCTGCATAGAATAGGTAGTCTATCAGTGCTGCTGCTTGTAGATTGCATACACTCCATATGACAAATGATACTCTAAGAAATATGGTTCCAAGTATCCAAGTGTCTGCTTTCGAGAGACCAAAGAACAAGCCCAAATACGCAATCCTCTTATTCGTAACTTTTAGGTGGATGCACATCATTAGGTGCAGTAGAATTACAACTATCCCTAGTGCTACGAAAAACAATATGAAGTTTTGCATTGTCAGTATGAGACTATTTACTAATTCCAGCATCCAATTCTCCCTCTACTATCAGTGAAAGCACATTCTCTTTGTTCACATAGTACCCTTTTATTTGACTGTATTTCTTCTCGCCATCACTATTAACTATGGTTACATCGCCCTCTACTTCTCCGAGCATCGGTTGACTATCTACCATAATCAGTACATTGTATTTCTTAGATTTAATACGCACTAACTTCACTTGCTCTATGACTTCAAGCCCGTTTTCAATGCTAATTGCCCTTACTTGCATTGTTCTTTCTAATCGTCGTCTCGTTTTTTTACTCATCTCATTACTTCCTTTTAATAAGTTCTAGCTATTTCTAGTAGTAGATTTCTCCTCTAGCCTTACCAATATAACGGAAAGCATCTTCGTCTACATCGTCGTATTTGCCACTTAATAAATCTTCCACATCATATAGAATATCTTCTATCTTCACAAATTGTCCTGGGATTCCTGTGAACTGCTCGGCTACATACATTGGTTGTGAGAAGTAGTTTCGAATTTTTCTAGAGCGGAAGAAGATGTTCTTATCTACATCGGATAATTCATCGATACCGATAATTGCTACAATTTCTTCGAGTTCGTTATAACGTGATAAATGTCGAATTACTTCTTCTACTAAGCGATAATGTCTTTCTCCCACGGACTCAATATTCATCATCTTCGACGTGGTCGAGAATACATCGATTGCAGGATATAACCCTTTCTCTGCGATTTTACGATCTAACACTACTTGACCATCTAAATGTTGTAGTATCGCATGTACTGCTGCATCTGTCATATCATCGGCTGGAATGAAGATTGCTTGGAAGGATGTAATAGAACCATCTTCTGTAGAGTTGATTCTCTCTTCTACGCCTGCTACTTCACTTAACATGGCTGTGGCATATCCATTATCGATTGGCATATTTCCTAGTTCTGCTGAGATTTCCGAGTTCGCTTGAATCATACGATAGATATTATCGATAAATAATAGTACGTCTTGTTTCTTTTCATCTCGTAAATATTCTGCTAACGTTAAGCCAGAATAGATGGCTCTACTTCTTGCCATCGAGTTCTCACCCATTTGACCAAATGCCATCGCTACTTTATCTATTAAGCTTGACTCTACCATCTCTTCATAGAGTTCCAGCCCTTCTCTTGAACGTTCTCCAATTCCTACGAATACGGAGTTCGATTGTAATCCTTGGTATACATTGTGAATCAACTCTTTGATAACAACCGTCTTTCCAACTCCTGCTCCACCAAGTAACCCCATCTTATAGCCTTTTCGCATCGGAGCGAAGAAATCCAGTACTTTAATACCTGTCCATAAGATATTTCCATCAATCTCAATATCTCTTACTTCCAAGCTACGTTCATATACATTCTTTGTTATCATTTCTTTAATTTCTGTTTTGTCGATTAATCTGCCGTAGGAATCGAATACCTTTCCTAGAATTTCATCTGAGTATTGAATCTGTAACCCACCTTCTGTCAATGTTAATTCCATCCCTTTTTGTAGTCCTTTTACATTTTCAAATGGTATGGTCTTTGCCACTGCACCTGTAACTTCTGCAACTTCAAATCTTCTTCCTGATAGAGGCTCGATTAAAATATCTTGTATCTTTACATTTGCATCGTGTAACAATACCTCCACACATAAGTTAGATATTGTAATAATTCTTCCTGTATTCATGATTGAAATCCACCTCCCAAACTCTTTCTTTTTACAAAAGAATCTATCACTTTCGCAAAGCTCTTGCGATTCTTTTCTCTTCGATATAACATGGTTTCTTCTTCTTCTTTTTCTTCTATCTTCTGAAGCGATTGCCGCGTAGCATTCTGTCTCATAATATTTTCTGATGCATAGGAATTGGCATACGCAATATTGATTTGATACCTTAAATATGATAAAACCATGTTCTCCAGCATGGTCGCTGGATTCCCTTCGATGACGAAGTCACCTGTGTACCTTGTAGTACTGCTACTTTTCTTCATAGGATAGATGCAAGAGCGAACAGGGGTAATGGTTGTCATATTATAGTAATGGTTGTAAATTAAATTAATAGATGAGAACTTTCTATCATGAATGGCTTCATAACATAATCGTTCTATTTCATCTCTATAGGATTCGAGTTCTTCGTAAGCAATATGTAAATTGGTATCTCCATATTTTCTCAATTTTTTTCCGATCGAAATTTTGGTGCTTTTATTCGCTTGATCCTTCGCTAAGTGTGCATTGATTGCAGAATTCACTCCGCCACAGAATCCGTAGTCTGAACCAATATAAATATTTAGTTCTGGCTGGTTCTTCTTTGGTTTTAAAATTCTTCTATCAAGCTGTAGATTCTTATTGTTAAGAACGATATCTATCATCGCCGATATTTCTTCTTGTAGAACCATATAGCTATCTGCTGTATTTCTAGCTGCATCCACCCGAAGTAAGGCATGAAAATTCATTACTTTTACAATCTTTTTTACATTCATTACTCATCACCACCATTTAGAACCTTGAAATCATCGATCATCTCTTTTGTTGTTTTCGGGTTGAATTTGTATTGTTTTAATTTCTCTTCTATGATATGTCCACGGCGCATCTTCTCTTTTAGTTCTTCGCCCATTTCATCCATATTTGCTAATTCAAATATTTCTTTTTGCTCTAGGTAAGATAAAAGTTCGTTCCGTATTGGTGCTCCAGTTTCTTTGATTTCTCTTGTCTGAACTGCACCACCTAGACGTGATACGGATAATCCATAATCTATGGCTGGCTTATGTCCTTGTTCGAATTTCTTACTGGACAACACAATCTGCCCATCTGTAATGGAAATAATATTCGTAGAAATATAGTCTGTGATATCTCCCCCTTTTGTCTCACATATCGGTAATATGGTAATCGATCCGCCATTCTTATGTTGGCACCCTTTTTCTAATACCGATGCATGTGCATAGAAGATATCTGGTGGGTACGCATCTCTACCTGGAACTTTTCCTGATAATAAGCTTACCTCTCTATATACGTCAGCATGACGCTTCAAGTCGTCAATAATGACTAATACGTCTTTGCCTTCTCGTAAATAATGTTCTGCATATGCAACACCTGCATATACCGTATTTCTCATAACTGGTGCGCACTCATCATTGAACGCTGCAACAATTAACGTGTACGCCATAGCATCTTTGTCCCTTAATTGTGCATAGACTTCCTTCACTTCTTTCTTCGTCTTCCCAATGGCAATGTAGATACAAATCATTTCTTCTGTTCTCTGATTGACAATGGCATCTAATCCAATCTGTGTTTTACCAGTCTTCTTGTCACCAATGATTAATTGACGTTGACCGCGACCAATTGGATATAGCATGTCTATCCCTGTTAATCCTGTATGTAAGGGACGGCAAACTGCACTTCTATCCATAATTGGAATCGCTTCTGATTCGATCGGTAATGCAATCAAATCATTGAATTTCTTGCCTGTTAATTGATCCATGCCGAACATATCTACGATGCATCCCATGGATTCTGGTGAAAAATAGGTCATGAATTCTTCGCCTGATGCTATCACTTCATCGCCCACTTGGATGGGTGCATAGATTCTTGTCACGGCAACAATTACCATATTGGTGCCTATTTTCTCTATATATCCCTCGCCTTTATCCCCAATATATACTTTTTCGAAAAATCCTACCTTCTCTAGCCCGCTTACTTCAAGCATATATCTTGTGATTTTGCGTACGCGACCGATTTGGAAGATATTCTCTTTTTCTTTAATAGCCTGTAATTTATTCTCTACTGCTTGTTCAATATATGTTTTCATTATCCAATATCCCTCTCTCCAATACTAAAGTCGTACATCTTATCACCCGAAATCACTTGAACCCCTTTACATAATTTCGTATCTAAAGTTATCTCAAGATCTTCTGGCAGCTCTTCAAAATTTTTATTCATTCTGCTGGTCTTCACAAATAGTGTTTCATTGTTGTATTTCTTCTGCATCTTCAATTCATTGTATAATTCCAATAAATCAAAGTTCTCACTACTTGGCGCTAATGTAAGCACGAATTCCTTCTCTTCTACTTCTAATATATCTTGCAGTAATTCCCATTGACTCTCTTTCGATAGTGCTAACATCTCATAGACTGTGTCATATGAAATCTTTTCTAGCACGCTTTCCGCTAACTTTCCTCGTGAATCATCTTTCATTCTCCCGATATTTGTAATGACTTTCTCTGGGCTAATCGCAAATGTCTTAGCTACGCTATGGTATTCTACGGCAAAGTTCTCATTTAAATATTCTGGATTGTACTTTTTGCGTTTCGCTCTCGCAACGATAGGAGTGGATGTTTTCCCATCTTGTAGTATGCTTACCGTCGTTTCTGAAATACTCTGTCCTTGAATTCTGGACTCTATTCGCTCAAGTTCGCGACTCTTCTCTTCTAATATTTCATCATATGATGCGAATATTCTATAGGTGTCTTTCTTAATCTGGTTTCCTACCACTGCTGAGATGGATCGAATCGCAAAGAACATAAATAGATTCAATATGAACATCACTACTCCAACAGCAATGCATACAATATAAATTTCCCTCATCTGTCTCTATCCTTTCTTTGAGCAGAATCTACTACATCAATGGATTAAAAAATAATAGTAAAAACACAAATGCAAATAATAATAACAGTAATACTGTGAATATAATTGCTACGATCATAATTGCATGTATTACATCGCTCTTTGTCTCTGGATTTCTCCCTACTGCCTCTGCTACTTTCGATCCCATGATTCCAAGTCCTATTCCCAGACCTAGAAATGCCAAGCCCATCATACTTCCAATGGCTGCTAACGTTGCTACAATAATTGATTCCATATTTTCCTCCTTCGCTTTCCTT
>JAWXVA010000080.1:0-10772 GCA_044425815.1 Eubacteriales bacterium | reverse complement strand
TATACAAAAATAACTGGTACAACTACAAGTACTACCGATGATGCCATAAATCCATAGTCTACACCTGCCTGGCTACTAATTTCATTTAGTAACAAGGTTACTGTTCTTGTATTTGGATAGCGTAAGAAGAACATTTGTGTAAACAAATCATTATACGACCATAAAAATGCAAAGATAGCAACAGTTGCAAACGAAGGTCTTGCCATAGGCATTACGATTTTAAAGAAAATCTGATACATGTTACATCCATCAAGGTATGCACTTTCTTCTGTTTCAATAGGAAGTGATTTGATAAATCCCATTAGAACAATCATAGCAAAAGAAATGTTTCCTGCAATCTGTGGTAACATGGTAGCTACTAATGATTTCCACACAGCTGATGTACCCGCGATTCCCATTGCAACTTCTAGTCGAAATACTGGAATAATCGTTGCAAATACAGGGAACATCATACTCGCTACTATTAATGAATGTACAAGTTTTTTACCTTTGAATTCATATCTTGCCATACCAAACGATGCTAGTCCTGCAATAAAGATTACTACCACTGTTACAGAAACTGATATAATCAGTGAATTAGTATACGCGAGACCAATATCCACACTGTCAAATGCTTCAATGTAATTATCCAATGTAAATGATTCACCTGTAGGTATAGAAAAAGAATCCGTTCTAATTTCACCTTTGATTCGGAAAGAATTAAGGATTACCCATATGAATGGATAAATGGTTGTCAATGCCCACGCAGAAAGAATTGCGTAAATCGCCATGATTCCAACACCAATTTTTTTGGTGGATTTTCGTTTTTTTATGTTTGTTTTAGCCATACTTTCCACCCTCCTAATAATCAGCTTCTTTAAATATCGAATTTGCAATTCTAGCAATCACTACACCTAACACTACGATTACTACTGCAATTGCAGATCCATAATCCACGTCACTTCTAATAAATGTCTGATTGTACATATATGTTCCTAGCATCCAAGATTTATTCTGTGGAACTCCTGTTCCCATCATTACCCACGGTAAATCAAATACCTTTAATGATCCTGTAATTGCTAATATCAAACATGTGCATATTACATTTCGTAGTAATGGCAATGTAATATATTTCAAACGTCCCATACCATCTGCCCCATCAATCTTAGCAGCTTCGTAGATATCCATCGAAATATTATTTAGTCCAGTAACTAGGATTACAAAATAAAATCCTATATATTGCCACACTACAGGTGCATACATTGTAAACATAAAATATGCTTCACTTTTCCAATCAATATTTTCTGTGATAACTCCAAGGTTTGTAAGTAACTGATTTAACATCCCTCCGTTATATAAGAAAATAATATTAAACATAAGTCCAAGTGCAGTCGCACTGATTACAATCGGTAAAAAATATACTGTTCTGAAAAATTGTGCTCCTTTGGGAATATTATCCACTAGAATTGCCAAAAACAATGCAATCCCCACTTGAAATACAATAGTGATTAAGAGCATAATCATACTATTTTTTACTGCTGTCCACATGTATGGATCTTCAAACATTCTTACGTAATTCAAATACCACGGTTCATTCAAACCTGTAGCCGCTGTTCCTAGTCCTGTAATAGAAAGTGAACTATTTATAATATTCATAAAGAATGGATAGTAGAGATACAATGACAAAAAGATAAACGCTGGTAGAAGAAACACAACAAGTGGGGTCTTCTTTTTATAGATTGGTGATCTATTCATTCATACTTCCTCCTTATTCCATGATAAGTTGTGATTATTAGTTCTTCATAAAAGAAGAGCTGATTTTTCAACCAGCTCTTTTTTATATCAATTATAATTTTGAATTATTGAATTGAAAGAGCAGACTCGATTGCTTCTAACGAAGTCATATTACCTACTGCAATATCTTGAATTCTAGAGAATAACTCTCCACGAGCTTCTGCACTAATACCATCTTGAGTAGCCGCTGCTACACCTGTTGCTCCTGCTGTCATATCAATAGCACTAAGTTCTAATCCATTTAAGTCGCCTGATGCTACTACACCATTTGTTAATGCTGTTACTGCTGTTGCTCCAAATGTTGAAACTACTTCATCTGTTGTCATAGCCATTACAAATTCAACTGCTGCATCACGTTTTGCTTCATCATTCCAAGCTTTTTCTGTGATGTAATATCCCATTGATAAACCACCAACGATATCTGTTGCTTCTCTATCATTTGCACCTGGTACATATGTCACTGAGAAATTCTCTACATCTGCTGCATTTTCTGTAAAGTAACTAATTTTCCAGCTTCCATCGATTAAGAATGCTGCTTCATCATCGATCATTAATTGAACTGTTTCTGCGTCTGTTGCTGTTAATGTATTTGTTGGGAAGTATCCTAAGTCATATAATTCTTTGATGCTATCAAGACCAGCTGCCCATTTCACTGCTACATCGTCATCTGCTGTTTCTGGAACGTCTGTATGGTCTGCTACTGTTCCTTGATTATAAACTACAAACTCAAACCAGTAGTGAGGTACTTCTTGAAGTGATGCTGCGATTGGTGTATATCCCGCTTCTTTGATTGCTTCACAATCTGCTAAGAATTGATCCCATGTGTAGTCAGCTCCTGGCATTTCAACTCCTGCTTCTGCAAGTACTGTTTCATTAACAAACATTCCTTCCCAGTAACCGTTTACTGGTATTGCATATTTAACACCGTCTGCTGATGATGCTGGAAGTAAGTCATCTTTCATGTTTGAAGCATATTCTGGATACTCTTCACGAATTGTATCGATAGAAACTACTTTACCACCTTCAACTAATGTGTCTGCATCACTACCTACAAAGTAGAATAATACGTCTGGTTCAGATCCTGTTTCGAAGTCTGTCATTACTTTTGCTTTCCATTCTTCGTTCGCTGTTGCCGATCCATCTAAAACTGTATTTCCTGAAGCTTCTTCATATGCTTCATAAGCTGCTTGGAAGTTTGCTTGATTTCCATCATCTCCACCGTAGCTTGTTACTACTACTAATTCAACTCCACCGCTTGTAGTTGTTGTTTCTGTAGTTGCTGTATCACTTGATGTGCTACCTTCTGTAGAAGATTCTGTGCTACCACATGCGCTCATTGCGAATACCATACTTGTTGCTAACAATAATGCTAAAACTCTTTTCTTATTCATATTATTTCCTCCTGTTTTCGTTAACATTTGTTACTTTTGTTGTATTTATTATATGATTTACAAGGTTTAATAGCAATATCGCACATTGCCATTTATTGTCTATACTTGTTCATTTATCTCGTTTTGTGCATTTTCACCTTTTGGAAAGCAAATTCGTGACAATGTATTTCCACCTTCTGTCAATGTAATTGTTAATCCATGTTCTTCTCCGAATATCAACTTCAAGCGTTCGTTTACATTCCGAATCCCTAAGCTCGAATGCCCAATATTTCCTTCTTCTTCATTTTCTTCCCAGTTCAGCAATGCATCAATTCGCTTTTTATCCTCCTGACTCAACGGATTGTCATTCTCGATTTCTACTACATTTGCATCCTCTGTTTCATAGACTCTAATAATCAAAACCCCTGTCGTCTTTTTGGCAATTCCATGTTCAATTGCATTTTCTACAATCGGCTGTAAAATCAATAGCGGAACTTCACAATCTGTAATAGACTCATCTATTTCACGAAGAATCGTAAGTCGTTTTCCCATTCGCGTAGAAATAATCATCAAATACGCATCTACATACATCAATTCTTCTTTTAGACGCTTGCTTGATTTTTCATTCCGCGCCATAGATGCGTTCAACATTGTAGATAGTGATTCAATCATTTCTATTGCTTTTTGATTTTCACCCAATCTAAGTTCCCAGTTAATTACTTCCAATGTATTATTCAAAAAATGTGGATTGATTTGTGATTGAAGTGCCTTGATTTTTGCATTTTGTAGTGCTTCTTGCTCACTATAAATTAAGTCAAATTGTTCCTTCATACTCTGGGACATACTATTGAATCTATCTGTAAGATAAGAAAACTCCGTACTATACGGTTTCGTATCTATGTTGTATCCTAACTCACCTTCTTCTATCTTCGACGCAGCTCTCACAAGCTGTTTCACTGGGGAAGAAAAATGCTTAAGGAATATATATACTACAAATAATACAAGCGGTACAATCAATAAAGAAAGGCAAACAATCACCAATTGAATCTCATGCAAATTGCTGTTTAATACATTCGTATTTAACAAGAAACTATATTGAAAAATATGGTCTCCACTTGTCACTTCTTGCTCATACGAAAAATATCGTGAGTTCTGATTCTCAAGCTCTTCATTTTCCAGTTTTTCGTCGAATGCATCATTCCTTAAAATTTCTTGATTATTAATCGCCAAATTCACTTCTTCTGCTAGCGGTAAATTGTAAACACTTTGAAATATTTCTTCTGTGTTTAATCGCATAATCAGCATAGCATATGGTTCAAATTTATCATTCACAATATTTCGAACCATATACATCTCTTCACCTAATAATTCAAACCCTATCCCTGTTCCTATTTCTTCCGATATCACGCCTAATTCTTCCATATACGTTTCTACAAACAATCTCGCATTATAAGAATCCGAAGTCGTTTTGTAATATGTAGTATAATAGGTGGTATCTTTGTTTTGATCATAGATTATGATCGTGTCATAAAACAAATCATTATATCGATATGCACTACTCAAATAATCAGTCGTGCTACTATATAACTTCATCGCACTATCCGTCCGCTGATATTCTTTGTAAGCCGCTTCAATCATCCCATCATAAGTAGCTTCTTTCGAATCATTTATCATGGAATCTATATTTTGTTGAGATAGTGTAATCGCATACTCTGCTGAAGTTGTTATTTCTTCTATAACACCCTTGTTTACTTGTTGATTAGAATAATATCCTAATGTAATAAACACTATCACAATTGGCATGATCCAACAAAATATCACGACTTGGGCTAACACTTTACCAAGTGAAAATTCTCTCAATTTTGTATGTTTCTTTTTCTTCATATTGATTACCTCATTTTCAGAATCAGGGTGTTTTAACTCCTTCTCCAAAATCATAACTAATCCGATTTTTCCCATTTGCCTTAGAAGTGTAAAGACATTTATCTGCTCTAGCAAAGAGTACTCTTCGATGTCCCCCAATTTCTGCCTTCGATACTCCAAAGCTACCTGTCGTTCGATTTTTAGCTTCTGCTAATACTTCAAGTCCTTTTCTCACGGATTCCACTACTAATAACACTTCGTCGTCTGAGTAATTGGTAAATAGCATCGTAAATTCTTCTCCGCCAATTCTCGCAAATATTACATCGTCACTTACTATGGCAGATGCTATCTGAACTGTATCGATTAATTGATCGTCCCCTACCATATGACCATATACATCATTGATACACTTAAAATTATCTAAATCAAATATACAAAGATGTAACGAGTCTAGTCCACTATTTGAATCATTGTATTTCTGCACACGTTTACGCAATTCTTCTTCAAAATACAATCGGTTATAGGCTTTTGTCAAAGCGTCTTTTATACTTAATTCTTGTAGCTTCTTATTCGTCACTACTAGTTCTTTTGTTCTTTCTTCTACTGTTGTCTCTAATTCTCTATTCATCTCAACTACTTTGTCAAATGGTAATTTATATTCATATGTTCTTACTACGATATGAATAATGAAAAATATAAAATACCCTGTAAATAAAACATTATCCATCCTAGGATATTGATTAATCGTAAAAATATCAATAAAAATTAAAACTCCAAAATAAATTGTTTTAACGAAATGAAACCAACCGTATTTATTTATTTCTCCTACCTTATAACTTAATAGAAATTTATAGAAAACGTACATAAATGTTACTGCAAGCAATATCAATGCCAACGTTATTGTCAAAGTACTAATAGCCATTGGTCTAAGAAATAAATATACTGCAAACCCAAGATAACTAAAGCTCAAGATTTTATTGATTTTTTTCGAACTTCTGTTTTTCGGATCAAAAATTACATGTGCGAGATAACACCCGAAATATCCAGCAACAAACAAAAATGCTAAATCTAGACTTCGGAAAAAAACATCTCCGAATTTATCGTTTATTACAGCATTAAATATAAGTTTCGGTACATCACTCATGTTAAACACAATATGAAACAACAGTGCTGTATCAAATAAATTTATAAATGTAAGCGTATTGAACACAGGAACCATGACAATATACATTACACCTATCATCATTATAATCATCATCATCCCCACAAAGATTCCTTGAGCATTATATGAAATCTTTTCATAACTCGAGACATTTTCTAGTTTTGTCACGGTTACTTTGCGTTTAAATAAATCCGAATCCATCGTATCATCATTCGTTGATATTATAATCTCTTGATATTCTAATTCTGCGTCATACGCTTCATTTATTACATAATTTTTTGTTTGGTTCAAATAAGTCCCCCATGCATTCTCTGATGAAACCACATGGAGTTTCACTCCATTCATATACACATTTATGCTTTCCGATGCAAATGGTATACTAATAACAATATCACCACTCTCTATATCAATTACGAAATTAGTAGATACTTGGTACGTGCGTTGTGTCATCGCACTTGAAAGGTCTCCAATCGGTAATTCTATAAATGTTGGCTCTGTCAACAAACTATAGTCCACCGTGTCCCCATCTATGTAAACTGCTTCATATGCTATCCATTCACCATTTAATTCTAATGGTTTCTCTGTATACAAATCGTAATCTGCCACTTCTGCTATTCCACCTACAAGATTCGTATCTTGCTCTGAATATAATCCTGCAATGGCATTATAGGCTAACCCAATAGGAATCAATAGCATTAACATGATTACGATTGCACTCGCATACATCATATATTGAAATCGTTTCTCAAATTTCATATAATCTCCTTCGTGTTTCTTTCTATGCATGTGTTATATTCGTGAATTCCGCTATTTCTCTACTCACCGTACACAAATCATCTACTGAAATATCGTGAATATCACAATTACCTGTAATTCTCGCAAACATCTTTAATTCTTCATTCGATACATGTAAAAAATTGTATACACGTTTTGCAGATTCCTCTATTTTTAATCGTGCACGCAACTCTGGATCTTGTGTCGCAATACCTACTGGGCAATTTCCTGTTCCACAAACTCTGTATTGCTGGCATGCTGCTGCAATTAGCGCCGAAGATGCGATTGCTACAGCATCTGCTCCCATCGCTATTGCCTTTGCGAAATCAGAAGAAACTCGAAGCCCTCCTGTAATTACTAATTCTATTTCAGACCCTATAGAATCCAAATATTTTCTCGCTCTATGCAATGCGTAAATCGTTGGCACAGATGTAGATTCTCGTAACATAAGTGGACTTGATCCTGTTGCACCGCCTCTACCATCTATTGTAATAAAATCTGGTTCCGCAAACACGCAATATTCCAAGTCTTTTTCGATACGCCCAGCTGCTATCTTAATCCCAATTGGTCGTCCTTCTGATTCTACTCGCAGATACATAACCATAGCTTTTAAATCTTCTTTCGAATTAATTTCCGGAAATTTTGAGGGACTTTGAATATCTTCCCCTACATTCTTATCACGTAGTTTTGCAATTTCTTCCGTCACTTTTTCTCCAGGTAAATGTCCTCCCATCCCCGGCTTTGTTCCTTGTCCAATTTTAATCTCAATCGCATCTGAATTCATCAAGTTTTCTTTTGTAACACTATATTTGTTTGGTACATACTCAAAGATATATTTATGTGCTGCTCTTCTCTCTTCCGGATGAATCCCACCTTCTCCACTACACATTGCAGTCTTTGCCATAGCTGAACCTTTTGACAATGCTACCTTTATCTCTTTTGAAAGTGCGCCAAAAGACATATGAGATATGTAGATAGGACTCTCAAGTAACATTGGCTTCTTGGCACGTTTCCCTAATACAGTAATTGTGTTTACCGGATCTCCATCATGTAATGGTGGTGGATTCAGTTGTGCACCTAGCACCAAAATATCCTCCCATTTTGCCCCTGGATTCTTGGTACTCATTGCAGCATGGATACTGTGTCCATTCATTGCTATTTCATGTATTTCATCCATGTAACGTTCCGAACTATCACTTCTACTAAATTCACCATACGATAATGTCGCACTACTCTTCTTCTCTTCTTTTTCCACTTCCAGAGCCTCGAACTTTGTAATTGGCTGCTTGCATAATGGACACGATTCTAACTCCGATAATGCTTTTCCTTCTTTTTCTTCGTCATGCATAAAACCACAAATACCACATTTATATTTCATTTTTTTCCTCCCATAAAATTCCTATTCATTAGTATTAATTATAATATATATCATTATAGCTTAAAAATGCAAGAAAACTACCTTATAAATTTTTCATCTAATCACAGTATAAATAATTTCATCTCTGGGTTCACTTCAGTCTTGGCAGGATAAGCGACTACTCGCAGTATAGATTTCTTGCACGAGGCAGATATATTAGCATATTTGAAAGCGAAGAAGGACAGATAGAATTTGCAAAGTGAAAAGAAGAGAAAAAACTTAAGGGCAAGCGTATCCATCAACACCGATACACTTACCCTTATTATATTAATTATTATTTATATTTATCAACTGCATGAGAGCAATCCAAATCCGAACCCACTATATCCTCTAGTGTTATATCTTTTGTGCTTTCTTTATAATTAAATGTCAACGCCACCTTATCCTCATATCTACCTGCTTGCACATATATACCAATAGCATTTGTTTTTTCAACCCACTCTTTAGTACTTAATGTAAACGTGTGAAGACCTGCTTCTGTTTTAATGCCTAAAGCATCTGCCATCTTAGTTTGTGATAAATCAACTCTATTTGCTTGATGAAGAAAGTTTTCCCTGAGCCCCAGCTACCATCGAGTGCTATGGTGTAAATTCCGTTCAAAAAACAATCATTCTCCAGAAATAAAATAAATCCGAAGCCATCACCGACAGGTACTATCTGCCGTATTTGGTTCGGATTATATTTATCAACTGCAGGTGGTGAACATTGTACCTGTTTTGTATATCCCTTATAAATCAACACATACAATAACATTCAACTGTCCAAATATATAAAAAGGGGCAATAAAGGGGCAATAATAATTCTTTAATATATACACCTCGCCCTCTGTAATATTTATAGAACCCCATCAAACTATGTGGAATGATGGGGTTTCTTCTATATAAATATAATGTAATTATTTGGTGTAAGACAGACTAATCCATCCTGCTCCTGACTTCAACTCTCCCCAACCGCCTTTTTCAGATACGATTGTGTAGGTTTCACCTTTTTTCACTGTGGTATTAATTGCATAGCTAGTACCAGGGCCACTACGTACATTTAATACAGTAGCAGTAATTTCTACTTGATAGCTCGTATCGTCTGTACTAACTGCATCACCTGCTACGGTTGTTACAAATGCATCATACCCTTTTGCTTGCACTTTGGCCAACATTGTAGCTGCGTTTGACATGATACTATATGCCCCCACTTGAACTTTGAATAGTCCATCTACCGTAGTTACAAATGCATCAAATCCATCTGTTTTAATCTTTGTTAGCATCGTTTCTGCATTTGCTTTTTCTGCGTATGCTCCTACTTGCACTCGATATAATGTATCATCATCGACTACTTCCTCTGTTGGTTCGCATAATAATGCATTTACTTTGCTTGCGATATCCCCATGTAGATTATAGAGATAGTCTCCAGGGCAAGCCTTAGAAGCAAACCATCTATGCACCGTCATGTTTTGCTTATCTACTTGACCAATAAGAGTTTTATCTGCTTGCCACAATAGCTCCTTGATACTGTTTCTTTGACAAATGTCGGCTACTAGTTTAATTAATGCTTCATATGCGGCATCTGTTACAGCGTATGGATCTGTAGTGTCAGATGCCACCTCGATAGTCACTGCTCGGTGGTCGTTATCAGGATTAGAAGAACACCAACTTCTATCTTTTTCCTCTACTCCAATTGCAATTGAACCATCTTTTCCTACTGCATAGTTGCAGCTAGCATTTCTATTTGATGGCTGTAAATAATCTACAGTTTGCTTCGCTGTCCATTGTGCCACTACACAGTGGATTGAAATTGTATCAATTACTGCATTTCTAGGTGATGTTTTATTTTCACTAATATTTGTATATGTTGCTAGGCTTGAATTGCTCATAATTATATTCTCCTTTTTTATGTTCGTATTATAATATTCAGTTACATAGAAAAGAGCACCTATCGGTGCCCATTTGTTTTCTATTCTGTTACTTCTGGAATACCTGCTAGCGAGGTAAGTAGCGACATTACCCCTGCTAACAACGCTGCTGAACCTAAGTACACCCAATTCACTTCTCCCATTGCTGCAGCAACACCGATAGTTGCTACTGCTGTTTGTGCTACTGTTTTGATGGCTCTTGTTCCTGCTGCCATCCACCATGTTTTACTTATTAAACTTGTCATTTCACTCTTCTCCTCTTCTATTTGTGATTTCCAGTTCCTCTATATCTTCCATCATTCTCGTGACCAATCCATTTCCGCCCAACGCATGATAAGCTTTGTACATGGATTTGAACGATTCATATACGTAATTAGGGATTTTCTTCAATTCCATATATTTGGCATGATATTCAATTAATTGGATACGCAGAAGGCATACTACCCCCTCTTGTATCCCTTGTTCTTTTTCTGTTTCTTTTGTTCGCTTTTCTGCTGTCAATTTACG
>JAWXVA010000079.1:0-10813 GCA_044425815.1 Eubacteriales bacterium | reverse complement strand
TGCTTGTCTTTGGAGGGAATACTGCCAATTTACCACCTGACAATCCTTTACCCATGTAATCATTTACATCACCTTCGAGTGTCAATGTTAATCCTTTTGGTGCAAATGCCCCAAATGATTGTCCAACTCCACCAACGCAATTTACTGTAAATGTATCATCTTCTAGCGTATTACCAAATTTCGCTGTGATTTCAGAACCAAGAATCGTTCCAAGTGTTCTATCTGTACTTTCTACAGTAAGTTTTTCACTGTGTTTTGCACCTGTACTTAAAGCCTTCTTGAATTTCTTCAATAAAATTGCTTCATCTTTCGTTTCATTTAATTTGAAATCAAAGATATCTTCAGGGACGAAATGCGATTTCTCTTCATGAGCATATGTTTGGCTGATAATCGCTCCCATATCCACAGCTGCTGCACGATGTGTAACTTGCTGCTCTTTGAAACGGATATAGTCTGTTCTACCAACCATTTCTTCTAGCGTGCGAACACCTAATTGTGCCATGATTTCACGCACTTCTTCTGCTATAAATAACATGAAGTTCATAACTGCTTCTGGTTTCCCTTTGAAGCGTTTTCTAAGTGTCTCGTTCTGTGTTGCAATACCTACTGGACATGTGTCCAAATTACATACACGCATCATCATACAACCCATTGTTACAAGTGGTGCTGTTGCAAATCCGAATTCTTCTGCTCCTAATAATGCTGCAATTGCTACGTCTCTACCACTCATTAATTTACCATCTGTCTCAAGTGTTACCTTGCTACGAAGACCATTTTGAATTAATGTTTGGTGTGCATCTGCTAATCCTAATTCCCATGGAAGTCCTGCGTGGTGAATCGATGTCATCGGAGCTGCTCCAGTACCACCATCGAATCCTGAAATTAATACAACTTGCGCTCCTGCTTTTGCAACACCCGCTGCAATTGTTCCAACACCTGCTTCTGAAACTAATTTCACAGAAATATTTGCTTTTCTATTTGCATTTTTAAGGTCATAAATTAATTGTGCTAAATCCTCGATTGAATAAATATCATGGTGAGGTGGTGGTGAAATTAGGGATACTCCTGGTGTTGAATAACGTGTTTCGGCTACCCATGGATATACCTTACCTCCTGGTAAATGTCCACCTTCTCCTGGTTTCGCACCTTGTGCCATCTTAATTTGAATTTCTCTTGCACTCTGTAGGTATTCAGATGTTACCCCAAATCTTCCAGATGCTACTTGTTTAATCGCACTATTTTTCTCTGTTCCAAGACGTTCTGGTCTTTCTCCACCTTCTCCAGAGTTTGATTTTCCACCAATTCTATTCATTGCAAGAGCCATACACTCATGTGCTTCTATAGAAATAGAACCATAAGACATTGCTCCTGTTTTAAATCTCTTCACGATTTCTGATGCTGGTTCCACCTCTTCAATCGGTATTGATTTGCTTTCATCTACAGCAAATTCTAATAAACCTCTTAATGTATGTGGCTTGTGCTCATCATTTACCATTGCTGTGTATTCTTTAAATCTTGTATAGTCTCCATTTTGAGTCGCTTGTTGTAATGCTATAATAATGGAAGGACTATATAAATGATCTTCCTTATCTTCTCCACTTCTCAAGTTATGGAATCCGATACTATCTGTTGTTGTATCTACACCTAATCCAAGTGGATCGAATGCATGTGCATGACGATATGCCACACCTTCTGAAATCTCTTTCAGACCAATACCACCTACGCGGCTTACTGTCTTAGTAAAGTACTTATCAATTACATCTTCACGAATACCTACTGCTTCGAAAATCTGTGCTGATTGGTATGATTGTAATGCGGAAATACCCATTTTAGCAGCAATTTTAATAATTCCATGAATAACAGATGAGTTGTAATCATCGATTGCTGTATGATAGTCTTTATCCAAGATTCTTCTATCGATTAATTCTGAAATACATTCGTGTGCCAAATATGGATTAACTGCACGTGCTCCATAACCTAATAATGTAGCAAATTGATGTACGTCTCTAGGCTCTGCACTTTCTAAGATAATAGAAACTGTTGTACGTCTCTTTGTACGAATCAAATGTTGTTCCATTGCTGATACAGCTAGTAGCGATGGAATCGCAAAATGGTTCTCATCTACACCTCTATCAGATAGGATGATAATATTTGCGCCGTCTCTATGTGCTCTATCACAATTCAAGAACATTTGATCAAGTGCTTTTTCTAATGAAGTATTATTATAATATAGAAGGGATACTGTCGCTGTCTTAAATCCTTTTTTCTTCATTGACTTAATCTTCAATAAATCAACACCTGTAAGAATCGGATTCTGTACTTCAAGTACATTACAGTTTGTACCTTGCTCTTCTAATAAGTTACCATCAGATCCAATATATACTGTTGTATCTGTTACGATTTCTTCACGCAAAGAGTCAATCGGTGGATTCGTTACTTGTGCAAATAATTGCTTGAAGTATTGGTAAATTGATTGATGTTTCTCCGATAATACAGCCAGTGGAATATCTGTTCCCATCGCAGCTGTTTGCTCCACACCATTCTTAGCCATTGCTAAGATGCTATTCTTAACATCTCCGTATGAATAACCGAATGCTTTGTATAATTTATCTCTTTCTTCTTGTGTATGAGTCTCAATCTTCTTATTAGGAATTGGTAATTCTTTCAGTCTTACAAGGTTTTGATCCAACCACTCACCATATGGATGTCTAGAAGCATAATCTTCTTTACATTCTTCATTTGCAATGATTTTCTTATTCACAGTATCTACAAGAAGAATCTTACCTGGTTGTAGACGTGATTTCTTCACGATACGCTTTGGATCGATATCAAGTACCCCTACCTCTGAAGAAAGAATCAACGTATTATCATCTGTAATGTAATAACGTGATGGACGAAGTCCGTTACGGTCAAGCACGGCTCCCATTTGATCCCCGTCTGAGAATAAAATCGCTGCTGGTCCATCCCATGGTTCCATCATCGTTGCATAGTAATGGTAGAAATCTTGTACATCTCTATCCATATATTTATCTTGTTTCCATGGTTGTGGAATCGTAATCATCATCGCTAATGGTAATTCCATCCCATTCATATATAAGAATTCAAGTGTGTTATCAAGCATAGCCGAGTCAGATCCTTCATTGTCAATAACTGGCAATACTTTATCTATATCATCACCTAGTGCATCAGAATGCATCGTCTCCTCACGTGCTAGCATACGTCCTGCGTTACCACGAATAGTATTAATTTCCCCATTATGTAAAATAATACGGTTTGGATGCGCTCTCTCCCAACTTGGATTCGTATTCGTAGAGAAACGTGAATGAACCATACCAATTGCACTGATATAATCTGTATCTTGCAAATCTAAATAAAAGCTACGAAGTTGCTCCACTAAGAACATGCCTTTGTATACGATTGTTCTAGATGATAATGAAACAACATATGTGTTATCACTACTGTGCTCAAATTCACGACGAATAATGTATAAAATACGATCAAATGCTAACCCTTTTTCACAATCAGCAGGTTTCTTAATAAAACATTGCATAATAGAAGGCATGCAATCTTTCGCTTTCTTACCAAGAATCTGTTCTTGAACTGGAACTTCTCTCCATCCAAGGAATTCTACACCTTGTTTCTTCACAATGATTTCAAATAATTTCTTAGCTTGATTCTTCTGTAATGTATCTTGTGGTAAAAAGAACATCCCAACGCCGTATTCTCTCTCGTCCCCAATAGCATAATTTAAATCTGCTGCTACTTTTTTGAAAAAGTTATGTGAAATCTGCAGTAATATACCTACTCCATCACCAACTTCTCCTGACGCATCTTTTCCAGCTCGATGTTCAAGTTTTTCAACTATTTGAAGTGCATCATCAACAACTTGATAGCTTTGTCTTCCATCGATATTAACTACGGCACCTATTCCACAAGCATCATGCTCAAATCTAGAATCGTAGAGTGTTTGTGTGTTATTTGTCATAATAGTATCCTTTCATATTTCCTTCGAGTTACATCTATTTATATCTCACCTCACGAATATCACCTATTTTAGTATATATAGCAAGATACACAGCAAGCCCACTGCCATACTTTAACGTATTACAGTGGGACTATGCTTTTTTACATCATACTATTAAATTTAGTTATTTTCAAGTATTCTTTGCGTCTCCTCCCTATCTACGGGAAAATTTCTTAATCTTTTAATTACTCCATTCCTTGTAATGCATCGTACCCTTCTTCACCTGTACGAACCTTTACAACGTTAGCAACATTGTATACAAAGATTTTTCCATCTCCGATTTGTCCTGTGTAAAGAACTTTCTTAGCTGTTTCAATTACCTTAACAACTGGTACTTTACTTACAACAATTTCAACTTGTACTTTTGGATGTAAGTTTGTTCCTGTCTTAACACCACGATAGTATTCTGTTTTACCTAATGTATTACCAAATCCAAGAACATTTGTTACTGTCATACCAGTAATACCAATTTCAACCATTGCATTTTTAAGCATTTCAAATCTTTCTTGCTTACAGATGATTTCAATCTTAGTCATAGGTGTATCTGAATCAGATACTACGCTACCGCCAGTTTTAAGTTGTACTGGAACTGCTTCATCAACAGATACTGAATCGTCTTTTAATTCTGCTACGAATTCTGATACGCCAGAAACTGTTTCGATTGAAGGCATAAAGTCTGCATAACTACTTGCTAAAGCATGTTCTGTAACATCAAGTCCAAGAATTTCTTCTTCGCGAGATACTCTTAAACCATGGAATTTCTTAATTGCTCCAAATGTAATACTCATTGTTATAATAGTCCATACTGAAACTGCAACGATACCGATTGCTTGCACGCATAATTGGTTAATTCCACCACCGTAGAATAATCCTGTTTCTGTTGCGAATAAACCACAAGCTAATGTTCCCCAGATACCATTTGCACAGTGAACTGCAACAGCACCAACTGGATCGTCTAATTTGAATTTAATATCTAGAACTTCTACTGCTACTACTACTAAGATACCAGCTACAAGACCAACCATCGTTGCTCCGAATGCATCCATGTTAGCACATCCTGCTGTGATACCTACTAAACCAGCTAATGAAGCATTCAGTGTCATTGATACGTCTGGTTTACCATTTTTGAACCATGTGAAGAACATTGTTACTACAGAAGCAACTGCTGGTGCAACTGTTGTTGTTAAGAAGATTGAACCTAAACCACCAACGCCATCTAATTGAGTCGCTGCAGCACCATTAAATCCGTACCATCCAAACCAAAGAATAAATACACCAAGTGCTCCAAGTGTTAAACTGTGTCCAGGAATCGCTCTTACTTCTACTTCTCCACTTTTATCATTTTTAACATATTTCCCAATACGAGGGCCTAAGAAGATGATACCAACTAATGCTGATAAACCACCTACTGTATGAATTGCAGCTGAACCAGCGAAGTCAATGAATCCCATTTGACATAACCAACCTTCACCATTCCAAATCCAACCTGCTTCGATTGGATATACAACTGCACTTAAAACTGCACTATAGATTAAGTAAGCACTGAATTTTGTTCTTTCTGCCATAGCTCCTGAAACGATTGTAGCTGTTGTTGCACAGAATACCATGTTAAATACAAATGATGACCAATCAAAATTTGCATAATCTGTGAAAATTGATAAGTTAGGAATACCAATAACTCCCCCTACATAATTTTCACTCATCATTAAAGTGAAACCTAAAAGCATGAACATTACTGTACCTAGACAGAAGTCCATTAAGTTTTTCATAATAATGTTACCTGCATTTTTTGCTCTAGTAAATCCTGTCTCTACCATTGCAAAACCTGCTTGCATAAAGAATACCAATGCTGCACCGATCAAAAACCAAATTCCAAAGTCCATAATTTCTCCTCCTTCAGACAACACTCGTTGTCTTAACCATCATCTTCCCTGTTACATTCCTTTTTACTACTTCATTTCTTTGTATATATTATCTAACCATGAGCCCCACCCCCATGAGACCCATCATTAGTTTTTATTTCTTATACTCCGAATAATAATTCACCATATGTAGGATATGGCCACATTTCTGCTGACATGATTCCTTCTAATTCATCTGCAACTGCTCTTAAGCTTACCATTGCAGTAAATACAGAATCTTTATAGAAGTTTGCTGAAGCTTCTACACCATCAACTTCTTTTGCATCCATAATTGCTTTTTCTAACACTTTTACTTCTTTATAAATAGCACCTGTTAATGATGAAACTTCTTTTGCTAATTCTTCTTCATAGTAAGCGCTAATCTCTCCAGCTGCTTTCTTAGAATTAATTGTATCAGCAAGCTCTTTTGCAAATTTGCTTGCTGCTGGTAAGATATCTTTACGAGCCATATCTACCATTGTTAATGCTTCAATATTGATTTCTTTCACATAGCTTTCCATCATGATTTCATAACGAGAGTGAATTTCTTCTTCACTGAATACTTTGTGTGATGTAAATAAATCAATGTTCTTTTGTTGGATGAAGCATGGTAATGCATCTGGAGTTGTTCTAAGATTTGATAATCCTCTCGCTTCTGCTTCTTTAATCCATTCATCATCATAACCATTACCATTAAAGATAATTCTCTTATGTTCTGTGATTGTTTTCTTAATCAATTCATGTAAATCTTTCTCGAAATCAGCCGTTCCTGTAAGCACTTCTGCAAATTCTTTTAAAACTTCTGCAACTGCTGTATTCAAGATAATGTTTGGACCTGAGATAGAGAATGAAGATCCTAACATACGGAATTCGAATTTATTACCTGTAAATGCAAATGGAGATGTTCTATTTCTATCTGTAGCATCTTTTCTGAATTTTGGTAATACGTGAACACCAATTCTCATAAGATCTTTTTCTTTTGCATCATATGCTGTACCATTTTCAATTGCTGTTAAAATTTCTTCTAACTCTGTTCCTAAGAACATTGAAATAACTGCTGGTGGTGCTTCATTTGCTCCAAGTCTATGATCATTCCCTGCTGATGCTGCTGAGATACGAAGTAAGTCTTGATACTCATCAACTGCTTTGATTACTGCACATAAGAATAATAAGAATTGTGCATTTTCACTTGGTGTATCACCTGGCTCTAATAAGTTAATTCCTGTGTTAGTTGAGATTGACCAGTTATTGTGTTTACCACTTCCGTTAACGCCTGCAAATGGTTTTTCATGTAATAAACAAACTAAATCATGGTTTTTAGCGATGCGTTGCATCAATTCCATTGTCAATTGATTGTGATCTGTTGCAATGTTAGTCGATGTGAAGATTGGTGCCAATTCATGTTGTGCTGGAGCAACTTCATTATGTTCTGTCTTTGCTAAAATACCAAGTTTCCAAAGTTCTTCATTTAATTCTGTCATGTAAGCTTGAACTCTAGTTTTGATTGTTCCGAAATAATGATCTTCTAATTCTTGACCTTTTGGAGCCATTGCACCGAATAATGTTCTTCCTGTGTAGATTAAGTCTTTACGTTTATCGTAATATTTTTTATCTACTAAGAAATATTCTTGCTCTGGACCAACTGTTGTTTTAATAGAAGTAACACTTTCGTTTCCGAATAATTTAACTACTTTCATTGCTTCTTTATTGATTGCTTCCATACTTCTAAGAAGTGGTGTTTTCTTATCTAATGCATGACCGCCGTATGAACAAAATGCTGTAGGAATACATAACACACCACTTTTGATAAATGCATATGATGTAGGATCCCAAGCTGTATATCCTCTTGCTTCAAATGTTGCTCTAAGTCCACCTGATGGGAATGAAGATGCATCTGGCTCTCCTTGTACTAACTCTTTACCAGAGAATTCCATGATTACTTTACCATCTGCTGTTGGTGAAATAAAACTGTCATGTTTCTCAGCTGTGATTCCTGTCATTGGTTGGAACCAGTGAGTATAATGTGTCACACCCTTTTCAGTTGCCCAATCTTTCATTGCATTAGCTACAACTGTTGCAATATTAATATCAAGGCTTTTTCCATTTTGAATTGTTCTCTGTAATTGCTTGAATGTCTCCTTAGGAAGTCTTTCCTTCATAGTTTTTTCGTCAAATACCATCGAGCCAAATAATTCTGTTGTTTTCATTTCAGTACTATTCATTACTACTCTCCTTCTGGACTCAATCATCATATGAGCCGCATTTTTATATTGATTACATATATCATTTTTGTCTCTATCGGCACCCTTTTAATTTTCCTATAGAAACAAAAATAAACGGCAAAGACCTCAAGATTTTTCATCTCGACACCTTTGCCGTTCATTTGTATCGTACTATACTACTTTACCTCACTGATGTCAATACCTTTTTTTATTTTTTTCAATAAAGTCGAGAGTAATTAAGCTTGACTAAAACTTCTTACTTTTGTAAAATATAAATATATGAGCAATGACGTTCATTTGAATAGGGATAGTACCTTTTCAGATGAACGTGTTTTGTTTTTCAGATAAAAGTGATATACTTTATATATTAATTTATACGGGAGGTAATACAGATGTATTCCTATAAAGATGTTTTAACATTTGTTGAACAAGAAGATGTTCAATTTATACGACTTGCATTTTTTGATGTATTCGGTAAACAAAAGAATATTTCTATTATGCCAGATCGACTAGAGAAAGCATTCATAGAAGGTGTTTCTTTTGATGCTTCAGCAATTGCTGGATTTGGAGATGAAGTAAAGTGTGATTTATTTCTGCATCCGGAACCAGACACATTATCTATTCTTCCGTGGCGCCCGAGCCAAGGTCGCGTAGTACGTATGTATTGCGACATTCGCCACCCAGACGGATCACCGTTTAATGCGGATAGTCGTTTGATTCTCAAAAAGGCTATGAAGTATGCAAAATCCAAAGGTTTCGCAATTTCTTTTGGGCCTGAGATGGAGTTCTATCTATTCGAAACAGACGAAAAAGGTTTCCCGACTACTATCCCTTTTGATAATGCTGGTTATATGGATATTGCTCCTGAAGATAAAGGGGAAAATATTCGTCGTGAGATTTGTTTTACACTTATTGATATCGGCGTGTTTCCAGAGGCTTCTCATCACGAGGAAGGTCCGGGGCAAAATGAGATAGATTTCAAATATAGCAATCCACTTGCTGCTGCTGATAATACAGCAATTTTTAAATGGGTCGTTAAAACGATTGCTTCAAGAAATGGGCTATATGCTGATTTTTCACCAAAACCACTGCTAGACCAAGCTGGAAATGGAATGCATATTAATATGTCAATCCAAAGTGTCGACCAGAAAGATTATACACTTTCTTTCATAGCTGGAATTTTAGATCATATCAAAGAGATGACTTTATTCTTGAATCCAGCTGATGCATCATACAATCGTCTAGGAGGCAAGAAAGCACCTCAATACATCACATGGTCGCCAGAGAACCGTTCACAGCTCATACGTATCCCTGCTATTAAGAGCGGGAAACATCGACTTGAACTACGTTCACCTGATCCGCTTTGCAATCCTTATATTGCATTTGCATTATTAATCTATGCCGGAATAGATGGAATCAAACGAGAGCTAACTCCACCAGAACCTTGCAATATAAATTTATATACTGCAGATGACTCGATTACAGCTACTCTAGATACACTACCGTCCACCTTACAGGATGCTTTTTCTATTGCGTCTGAGAGTGAATTCATACGCAGTGTATTGCCTGAGGAATATATAAAAGCCTACTGTAAATAAATTTGTACATATTATGAATAATATTGAAGATAGGAGAGCTGTATGTCACGTATAAAAGAACCATTTCGAGTTCTTGTGATTTCCAAAACTATAAAAATGGCTGAACTTTTAGTCGAGACATTGCCACACGATCAATTCAACCCGATTATTTCTGCTTCAACAGTTGGTGTATCGAAACGAATGCTTGTCGATAATGATTTTGATATTGTCGTAATCAACACCCCTCTTGAAGATGATTTTGGTATACAAACTGCGCTAGACATTGTCGCAGAAAAATCAGCAAGCGTCCTTATTATGGTTGCCAGTGAAATTTTCGATCAAGTAACCTATAAAGTTGAGAATCATGGTATTGTAACTTTAGCCAAACCAACTTCCAAGCAAACCATCTATAGCGCCATTAAAATGATAAGCGCTATGCGATTTAAAGTGCGTGCAATGGAACGTGAAACACTGAACCTTCGAAGTAAAATGGATGAAATAAGAACAATAACCCGTGCCAAATGGGTTCTAGTTGATCAACTAAAGATGAGCGAGCCACAGGCACACCATTACATAGAGAAACAGGCGATGGACAGATGTATTAAGAAAATCGACATTGCTAAAAATATAATAAGAACATATGAACGTTAGGAGAAGAACATGACAAAGTATATATTTGTAACCGGTGGGGTTGTATCCGGTCTAGGAAAAGGAATTACAGCTGCATCACTTGGTAGATTATTAAAGGCTAGAGGATTCAAGGTTGCCGCACAGAAATTAGATCCATATATCAACGTTGATCCAGGAACGATGAGTCCTTATCAACATGGAGAAGTATATGTAACTGAAGATGGTGCAGAAACAGACTTAGACCTTGGTCACTACGAACGATTTATTGACGAAGATTTGAACAAATTTTCAAACCTTACTACAGGTAAAGTATATTGGAATGTTCTTAACAAAGAACGCGAAGGAAAATATCTTGGCGAAACTGTTCAAGTAATTCCTCATATTACTGGCGAGATTAAAGACTTTATATATCAAGTAGGTGCGAAATCAAATGCAGATGTCGTAATTACTGAAATCGGT
>JAWXVA010000078.1:0-10816 GCA_044425815.1 Eubacteriales bacterium | reverse complement strand
ATTCCTTGCTTGTTATGTGAAAATCTAGTATCATAAGTATATTCCTCATATATGGTGGAATGAAATGGATGATAGAGAAAACAATCTTTGGTAGGGGAGTTTTCTCTATTTTTATGTTTAGTAACAAAACTAGTATACAAAAAGGTTATGATACTTTGCAAATGTTTTTGCATGTAATCATAACCTTTTTTTATTTAGTGGATAAATTAATTTGCTGAATAAGTTAGAATGTAGGAGTTTGTAATTCGCTAATCTACATTTGGGAGATAAATCACGTAGTAGCATCCATAACTTTAAAGAAAAAACTAAATTTTTGCCTGAATTTTTATCGCCCGGAACGATTACTGAATTTAAGCTACTATCAAATGAAGCCGAACTCATCATAAGCGATGGTAAAATCGAGGATGTCTTGTATTATTTTGGTAAGTTAGATTCAAGTGAGAAGGAAAAATGTATAAAAAAACTATTGAACACTTAAGAATAAAAAAGCATCAAGGGTAGATATTTGCTATTCTTGATGCGTTTTAACATAAGTCATAATATTTAAGCTGAACTTTTTAAATACGAGTTTAACTGACTATAAGTTGAGTTCGAAAAGAAGCTGTACCACGAACTTTCATAAAATAGGGACTACCAGAGGTTTTATAACAATGCTAAAGTAAATCTTGTTACGTGTGTTGGAAATGAAGACATTATATCAAGTGTTTCTTACAGGAGAACAATTTAATACTAATTGGTCATTACTTAAAAAGAGTATTGAATCTGCAAAAAACGGTGGGATGACATGGGATCACAAACTACAGATGTGGGATCCGTTGAAGGACATGTTAGATTTATCAAGATTAGAGAGAGAAAGTAGCACAGCATGTGTAGAAAAGGATAAAATTGTATACAAAGCCAAAGTTATATCACAGGAAGAAATTAGAAAAACAGCATTGAAACAACACGTTCTTGAAAATCAAAAAAATTTGTTCTTCTTTGAAAAAGATGGTGGAATGTTACATGATAAGGATTGTGCTACGTTAAAAGAAATCGAGGGCGGTAACTTAGTAGGAAGTGAGGAATTTCCTGTTGGAAAAGAATATTGTCCGTATTGTATGCGTCGTTTATTAGTTAGGGTAGGATGCGCACCTCATGCTAAAAATGTACCTTTAAGTAACAAGTTTTTTGATCAGTATAATGTAAAAACATCACAGCTTAGAAGGTTTATAATGGAAAATAAATTTCATTTTTATTGCGAAAATCTTAATGAGATGAAAATAAAAGGAGTAGAAGATTGCTGGAAAGTTATTGTGCTGCCCTCTGGGAAACTAGAATTATGGCACAATAATTATATGAGAGTTAACGCTACGGAACGATACATTACAGATGGTAGGATTATGGACAGGTCAACCTTATGAAATACAAGATCCACCGAGATAAAATTGTGATGATTGGAGAAAATTCTCTGCTTTATGTGAAAAATTATGTAAAAAATAAATATTGTATCCTTGTTTAAGTTTTGATATAGTTTATTTAAAGAACGGCAAAGGCGCTTGATTGAAAAATCGAGTGCCTTTTTTTAGCTAAAATAAAGGAGTGGTGAATATGAGCGAGATAATGTATTACGGCGTAGTTTTCTTTACCAATATCATTCAGGCGATTACGGGATTTGCAGGGACCATGCTTGCCATGCCTCTTTCCATTAAGTTAATCGGTATGGATCCGGCGAGAATTGCACTCAATGCAGTGGCGACAGCAGCAAGTATTTATATAGTAGGAAAAGATTATAAGAAGGTGAACCGAGAGGTCTTGAAACATGCATTGATTTGGATGACGATTGGTACTATTTTATCTATGGTGGTGTATCGAACGATTAATACAACTTTGCTTTTGTATATGTATGGGGTAGTGATTATTGTTATAGCACTACGGAAATTATTTGCGAAGACAGAAGTGAGTATCCAAGATAAATTTATGAATATCATTTTGATTCTAGCGGGTGTCTTACATGGGCTATTTGCATCGGGAGGACCGTTTTTAGTAATCTATCTTACAGATAAAATTAAGGATAAGTATGAATTTAGAGCAACCGTTTCGGCTATTTGGATTGTATTAGGAGTAGTATTTGCTGTGCAGAATTTAGAATATACGACGATTTCGAATATCAGAATTTCGTTTATCTCCATGGTTCCGCTAGTGGGAGGTGTATTAATCGGGGATTGGATTCTGAAGCGTATTACACAGGAGAAATTTATGAAAATAACGTATGTATTATTATTACTATCAGGATTTAGTGTATATATCTAATGGAATAGAATGTGACTAGTGTGTAGAAAACAGGAAGATGGAGGAATGGTTGTGGGGATAATATTACGAGAAGTTATGAATAAATTCAGGGACATGGAAGTAGTGCTTGTAGCTGGAAATAATGGGATTTATAATATGGTGACATGGATTCACATGGTGGAAAATGTGGAACTTTCTACATTTCTAGAGGGTGGTGAAATTGCGGTTACTACAGGAATAGGAATGGGAGAAGATATTAAGCTCATAGAGATTGTAGAAGGAGCATACGAACATAATGCAAGTGCTATGATTATTAATGTAGGCCCATATATTCAGGAGATACCATTAGAAGTGATAGAATTTGCAAACAAACATGATTTTCCAATCTTTCAGGTTCCGTGGGAAATATATATGGCTGAGATTATGCGGACTATTGCACATGAGATTTCTGTATCAGAAACGAAAAGTATTGAGTTAGAGACCGCCATGCAGAACGCTATATTTATGCCTAGTCAGCCAGAACTATATCGGGAGCAACTTACGAACCGAATGTTCGATGTTAGTTGGTGTTATCGTATTGCTATCATTAAGGTGTATCAGAAAAATCAGGTGCAAGAATTTGTTACAAAAGGGATGAACCATAATAAGAATTTGCTACGTGCAATCTTGCGACATAATTACAAAAATACAGTTATCATTATAAGAAACGATGAAATTATAGTAGCTATGGCTCATTATGATAGAAATGATATTGAGCAAATTGTGGAGTATACGAAGAGGCAGTTATTAGGCGGCTTATCAGATGACCAGTATGTGAGAACGACAGTTGGTGGGGAATATGAAGGGATTGAGGATATTTATAAAAGCTATAACCAGTCAAAAAAGATGTTTGGAATCTTCAGTGAATCGCAGAAACAAGAGATTTCATTTTATGATGATATAGGGGTCCATAAATTGCTATTAGCAATCGAAGATAACGAAGTGATTAAACAGTATATTACAGATATTATAGAGCCCATTCACGTGCAAGATGAAGTAAATCAAACAGATTTATTAATGACATTAAAATGCTATCTGCGTCATAGTGGCAGTGTTAAGGAGGCAGCAGCGGAATTATTCGTCCATCGAAATACTATTAATTATAAGGTGAAGAAGATAGAAGAATTACTGAAAATAAATCTATCCGATTTAGAAATACAAACAAAATTAAGCATTGGAATATTATTATACGATATGTATTCTAAATAAAAAATACCTTCGATGTGCTAAAGCACAATGAGATTTATAGAACCTTACATAGTAATAAAAAATGAAGGTGATATTATAGTTACAAAGAGCAAGGGAGTTCTAATTACTATTTGATGAGTGATTATAACTCTCTTTTTGTTTTCTAAAGGAGGATGCGTTCAATGAAGATGATTAGAGCAATTATTAGACCAGAGCAAGCAGATAATGTGGCAGAGATTTTATTACAGAATGGATTTCCATCTATGACACGAATGGATGTTTATGGAAGAGGAAAGCAAATGGGGATTCAAGTAGGAAGTGTATTCTATGATGAACTTCCAAAGCATATTATCATGATGGTGGTGCAGGACGAAGACGAGGAGAAAGTGAGTCAGTTGATTATGGATCATGCATACACCGGTGATGATGGGAATTATGGAGATGGTCGAATCTTCGTATCATCGATTGAGAAAGCTTATACCGTTAGTAGTAAAACAAGTGGACTATAGGGGGTGCATTATGGTAGAAATATTTGCAATTATTCGTCCACAGAGTCTCACAGAAACGAAAGATAAATTGGTGGAAATCGGCTATCCTGCGTTTACTTGTATTCAGGCCAAAGGGAGAGGAAAGAAACCCGTAGATTTCTTATTAGCAGATGGAACCCAGATTCGAACTAGTCTAGTATCCAAAAGAGTATTGATTCTTGTAGTGCCACGCAGTGTACATAAGGAAGTTATTAAAGCAATTATGAGTGTCAATTCAACAGGGAATCCTGGAGATGGGAAAATATTTGTAAGTCAAGTAGAGAAAACTTATAGAGTAAGAAGTCGTGCTCTTATTGAGAGTGAATAGAAGGAGAAGGGAGAGTAGGATGAATAAGAAAAACCAGTTGAAGATTATTTCGTGTATATCAGTTGCTACATTATTTATATTGTGGTATTTATCTACATATTTTGGATGGGTAGATGAGAAATTAATTCCATCACCGAAAGAAGTGTTAGATGCATTTATATCAGTATGTGATGATTATAAGGGGTACTCATTACTAGAACATATTGGTGTGAGTATGCAGAGATTATTTTCTGCATTTGGATTAGCAGTGGTTACTGCAGTACCACTTGGGTTACTAAGTGGATTTAGTGAGAAAGCAAGAGCTGCATTTGATCCGATTATTGAATTCTATAGACCGTTACCGCCATTGGCATATTATACATTATTAGTATTAGCTTTGGGAATCGGAGATGAATCGAAGATTGCATTATTATTTCTAGCATGTTTTGCTCCGATTTACGTATCATGTGTATCTGCTGTAATTAAGGTCAAAATAGACCATATCAACAGTGCGTATACCCTAGGAGCTAGCAAGCTACAAGTTTTTCGGGATGTAATCTTCCCATCTTGTCTACCAGATATGTTCACAGGAATTCGAACAGCAATTGGTGTGGGATATTCTACATTAGTAGCGGCAGAAATGGTTGCGGCGAATGTGGGAATCGGTTGGATGGTTCTAGATGCGAAGAACTGGCTAAGAAACGATATTGTATTTGTAGGAATTATTGTCATGGGTGCAACGGGGATCTTTATTAACTTTATTTTAAACATGGTCGAGAGAAAATTAGTGCCATGGAGTGGAAAAGCTTAGGAGGGAAATTGTTATGAAAATGAGAAAATTAGGTGTGTTAATCGGTTGTGTGGTATTACTTGGAACTACAGTATTATCAGGATGTGGAAGTGAGACAGAGACAAGTGAAGAGGTAGTAGAAATAGAGGTAAGTGAAGTAGGAACCGACGCAGAATCAAGTGAAACAGTAGCGCTTCCAGATAAGGTAGTAATTGGAACACAGGAAATGCCAAATGATGAAGGAATTGCGAAAGCAGAAGGATATTTCGAAGATGAATTAGGGGTGGAAGTTGAAATTATTAGTTTTGACTCAGGTTCAGACGTTATTACAGCCATTGCAGCAGGAAGTGTGGATTTCGCATTAGCAGGTTCATGCCCAGCGACAATCGCTATTAGCAATGGATACGATGTAGAAGTTATTTGGATTCATGATGTATTAGGTTCAGCAGAAAGTTTCGTGGTTCGTTCAGAAACTGGTGTGGAAGATATCGCTGATTTAGAAGGAATGGTAATCGCGACACCATTTGCATCGACTGCACATTTTTCAGTATTAAAGGCATTAGAAAATGCAGGATTAACAACAGATGATGTTACATTACTTGATATGCAACCAGATGAAATCTACGCTGCATGGGAGAGTGATTTAATCGATGCTACTTATGTATGGGATCCAGTATTATCTCAATTATCAGATTCAACAGTACTTTGCACAAGTGGTGATTTAGCTGAAATCGGATTTATGACATCTAATGTAGAAATGGTAAATACAGAATTTGCAGACTTATATCCAGAGGTAGTAGAAGGATATATCAGAGCATTAGATACAGCAGTAGAATTATATCAAACAGATAAAGAGGCAGCAGTAGAAATTATTGCTACAGCATTAGCAATCGACTCAGAGAGTGCAGAATCACAAATGGACGGTTCTATCTGGTTGTCAGCAGAAGAGCAATTACAAGATAGCTACTTTGGAACAATGGATGCACAAGGTGGTCTAGTTCAAAACTTATATGAAACTGCAGAGTTCTTGTTAGAGCAAGACAGTATCCAAGAAGTGCCTGATTATAGCGTGTTTGAGGCAGCAGTAAACTCAGAATTTACAGAAGCGGTAGTAGCTTCGAAATAATATAAGGAGACATTTATCATGGGAAATGAAAAAGTAATTGTTTCGATTAAAGATGCAACATTAGAATATGACAGCGAAAAGGGAAAAGTGACAGCGTTAGAAAATGCAAATTTGGATATTAAAAAAGGTGAATTTATCTGTGTCTTAGGACCATCTGGATGTGGAAAAAGTACACTATTAAATATCATTGCAGGATTTCATCAACCAACAAAAGGAAGTGCGACCATGGAAGGGGAAGAGATTAAGAAACCTGACTGGAAGCGAGGGGTGGTTTTTCAGACCTCTCCTCTCTACCCATGGCTCAATGTATATGAGAATGTGGCTTTTGGTCCAAAGAAACGCAAGTTGCCGAAAGACGAGATTACGAAGAGTGTAAATAAGTATCTTGATGTAGTAGGACTTACTGATTTCCATGATAAAAAACCTTATGAATTATCTGGTGGAATGCGTCAGAGAGCGTCACTTGCGAGAGTATTAGTAAATCAGCCAGAGATGATACTGATGGATGAGCCACTAGGAGCTTTAGACGCATTGACCAGAGCAAATATGCAAGCGTTAATTCGTAAAATATGGAGTAAGACTGGGAATACAATTTTCTTTATTACTCATGATGTAGATGAAGCGTTATGTTTAGCGACACGTGTAATTATTATGTCAGCACGTCCAGGAAGAATCGTGAAAGAATTTAATACAGAATTCACATACGATATCGGTGGACCGAACCAAGAAGCGGCGAAGTATACGAGAAAGTATATGGAATTAAGAGAAGAAATACTTAATATTATAAATGAGCAATAGAAGAAAATTTTACGAAAAGCTCAATTATTTCGGAGGGAACAAAGATGGGTAAATTAACAGGAACACAAGTGCAAGAAATGCACCAACAATATGTAATGCAATCATGGTCGAAATCAGGAGCACCAGCGATTCCAGTAGAGAAAGCGGAAGGGATTTATTTCTATGATTATGATGGAAAAAAATATGCAGATATGTCTTCCCTTTTAGTTTGTTCTAACTTAGGGCACCAACTACCAGAAATTGTAGAGGCGATTAAGGAACAAGCTGACAAGATGTGCTTTATGGCACCAGCATACGCATCTGCACCAAAGTCACAGTTAGCGAAAATGCTTACTGAAATTGCGGGAGCAGATATATATAAAAGAGTGTTTTTCACTAACGGTGGAGCAGAATCTAATGAAAATGCAATCAAGATGGCACGTATGGTGACTGGACGTACCAAGATTTTCTCGGGATATCGAAGCTATCATGGGGCAACATTAGGTGCTTCGAATGCATCAGGTGACTGGAGAAGATTTGCAGCAGAGATTGGTGGAGCAAATGGATTTATCCATTTTATGAATCCTCAAGTGTATCGTGATGGTTACACAATGGGCGTAGATGATGAAGAATTATCTAAAAAAGCATTAGCTGAATTAGAATTACATCTTCGTTATGAAGGTGCAACAAATGTAGCAGCAATTATTTTAGAACCAGTAATCGGTGCAAATGGGGTGATTTTACCTCCAAAAGGATATTTAGAAGGAGTGAGAGCTCTTTGTGATAAATATGGGATTCTTATGATTTGTGATGAAGTAATGGCGGGATTCTTCCGTGCAGGAAAGTGGTTTGCATGGCAAAACTATGACTTTAAACCAGATATGATTACATTTGCCAAAGGGGTTACTTGTGGTTATGTTCAATTAGGTGGCGTCATTGTAAATGAAAGAGTAGCAACTTACTTTGAAGAAAATGTGTTGCAATGTGGTCTTACATACTCAGGGCAAACTCTTGCTTGCGCAGCAGGAATAGCAGCAATCAACTACTATAAAGATCATGATATTGAAGGTCATGTAGCAGAAATGAGTGTGATTTTAAAATCATTTATGGATGAAATGGTTGTGAAACATAAATGTGTAGGAGAAGCAAGATGTATTGGGCTATTTGCAGCATTTGATATAGTGAAAAATAAAGAGACAAGAGAACCGATGCAGGAATATGGAATTCCAGGAACGGTAATGCCATGGATTTTTGCAGAATTAAAGAAACGTGGATTCTCAACATTTGGAAGAGAAAACTTCTTATCGATTTGTCCACCTCTTGTAATTACAAAAGAAGAATTAGAAGAATATTTACCAATCTTAGATGAAGTGTTAACAATAGTTGATGAAAAATATTGTGATTAGAGAAAAATAAAACATGCAATTACGAGTGCATAAAGAGGAGAGAATATGAGCGCTTGGTATTATACACAACCAGTTGACATTGTGTTCGGGGCTGGGAAAGTGACAGAGATTAAAGAGTTAGCAGAGAAGTTAAATTCTAAAAAAGGGCTTCTTGTTTCAGATCCCTTTTTCGTAAAAAGTGGATTAGCAGAAAAAATAAAGATGGATAGCGAAGGTGCAATAACAGCGATTTTTAGTGATGTTTCTCCAAATCCAGATGTATCAGAAGTGGATCAATGTGCAACGCAGATTCGTGAAGAGGGAATTGATTTTGTTGTTGCCTTAGGTGGAGGAAGTGCATTAGACTTAGCGAAGGCAGCAGCGACAATATCATTAACTTCAGATTCTATTAAGCAATATCATGGGACAGGGTTTGTGATTCCACAAGAACACTTGCCGATTATTGCCATCCCAACTACGGCTGGAACTGGAAGTGAAGTTACTTGTGTTTCTGTATTGACAGACCATTCAAATGGAAGAAAATCTCCGATTGTATCAGATGGGTTCTACCCAAATTATGCGATTATTGATCCAGAACTAACTTATTCAATGCCACCTTATATTACGGCAAGTACGGGAATTGATGTATTGTCGCATGCATTAGAAGGGTATTGGAGTAAAGGGAATCAGCCAATTTGTGATGCTTGTGCAATTTATGCACTGGATTTAGTATTTAAGTACTTATATAGAGCTTATTCAGACGGAAATGATGTGGAAGCTAGAGAGCAAATGTGCCAAGCTTCTCTTATTGCGGGATTAGCATTTACATTGCCAAAGACCACTTCTTCACATGCATGTTCATTTCCATTGACAAATATTTATAAAATCCCACATGGAGAAGCTTGTGGAATGACTTTGGATTATTTCGCTAGAATCAATGATTCGGAAAGAGTACTAGATCTAGCTAAGAAACTAGGATTTGCAACAGTAGCCGAGATGGCTGATGCGATATTAGCGTTAAAGAAATCTATGGGACTCCGCACAGATATGAAGGATTTCCAATTGACGGATGAACAGATAGATGAATTAGTACGTATTAGTCGCCATCCAAATTTATACAATAATCCAGTTGAAATAACAGATGAAATGTTGTACGACATGTATCATTCTATGAGATAGTCAAAGGAAGCGTAGATTATGAATGAAATTATATTTTTAATCCTCTTTTTCCTAGCGTTCGTGTTACAAACTATTACGGGATTCGCAGGAACGGTTATGGCAATGCCACCTTCTATGCTATTACTTGGAATGGACAATGCGAAAGTAGTCTTAAATGCAATGGCAGGATTATCGGGACTATTGATAGCAATACAGAATTATAAGTCGATTCATTATAGAGAATTGATTAAAATGAGTAGCTTGATGCTAGTAGGTCAGTTAATTGGGTTGAAATTGTATGAAATTTTAGCGGTAGATGTTCTATTAACTATATATGGTGTGATTGTGGTAGGGATAGGAGTAAAGAATATACTGTATCAAAAGAAAATGAATCTAAATATAGTGAGTACAATTCTTATCTTAGTTGTCGCAGGTGTGATTCATGGCATGTTTGTTTCTGGAGGAGCATTGCTCGTGATTTATGCAGTGAGTGCAATGGAAGATAAAGATGTGTTTCGCGCAACAGTGGCACCCATATGGGTCATATTAAATAGTTATATGATGGTACGTTATTTACAAGATGGAATGGTGAATACAGAGAATCTTAGACTGATAGGGCTTAGTATTATTCCATTAATAATAGCAATTGTTGTAGGGAATTATTTGCAGAAGAAAATCAATCAAGAATGGTTTTTGAAATTGACGTATATTCTATTAATTATTTCAGGAGTTTCTATATTAATCTAACTTAATATAGAAACTCCTGATTTTTATTAATGTCTATCTTTTAAATAAGCGATGACTTCTTCTTCATTTCCACGGAATACAATGTTTTTCGTGTTATTCTTAATCTGATATTGGTGTAGATTAGCGAATTACAAACTCCTACATTCTAACTTATTCAGCAAATTAATTTATCCACTAAATAAAAAGAAGGTTATGATTACATGCAAAAACATTTGCAAAGTATCATAACCTTTTTGTATACTAGTTTTGTTGCTAAACATAAAAATAGAGAAAACTCCCCTACCAAAGATTGTTTTCTCTATCATCCATTTCATTCCACCATATATGAGGAATATACTTATGATACTAGATTTTCACATAACAAGCAAGGAATATAATCAAAAAATTTTGGGTCAATCATTTTTTTCGTGGGATTACCACCACGTAATATATTCATTACTTCCGCCACCCTTGACCGGATGCAAAAACAATGCTGTTTGTTTATTACCGACGGCGAAGAACTCA
>JAWXVA010000228.1:0-2002 GCA_044425815.1 Eubacteriales bacterium | reverse complement strand
GATGATATTTTTGCAAGAAAAATACTACCTTTTAATGATTCAGATTCCTCAATGGTATATGTCGAAAGAATTAGCGGAATAGGATCGTGATATCTTGTGTCTTTTACAAATTCTAAATCAACTCCAAATTCTTCCTGGTAATATAGATTGATCGTATTAAGATATTCTAAATTATGACTCATAAAAGAACCGCCAAATCCAAACTCTTCATTCTGATTAGTTGTAATCATAAAACGGATGCCACACTCATCAATAGAATAGCACAACACACTATAATGAACCCGCATATGCGTAGAGTTTGTTGAAAGCGAAAATTCGCTTTGATTACGTATAATATTTACTAAGTTTTCTACTTTGTTTTTACGAGAATCATTACTACAAAGTGTCGATAGAAGTTGTTCTTCATAAGTATCAAAAGGTTCTTCAGTCTTTCGTTGTGGAAGATGATTCAAATATTCTTCAAGTATTGCAGTTTGAGAGTTTAAATGATTCACAATAGAATCTGTAAATGTGACTTTTGAATCACCATGATACATAAATATTGGATAAGCATTTCCGTTCCAAATCCCTTTTAGAAGACGATATCCAACAAAATGAACATTCTCAATATTCTTTCGCAAGAGTGGGTCTTTAATGAAAAATGCTGCCAATTCAAACGATATAGCGACACGATTACTTGAAGTGAAGTGTGATAGTCGAAATCCTGCATCTATGTCAGTACCTAGATATTCAGATTGCAATTGATTATCATTAATCGTGTATTCTGTATAGAAATTATCTGCATGTAGTCTTGTGGAAGAAATACCAGCGACCCAAACCGTTGATTTAATAGATAGGAGCTTTGCGGTCTCTTCATCACCTATCAGCATGTGCTTAATAAGTGTATTTGTATGGACTACCTCGTTATATACATATTGAAGGATATCATTGAGTTCATACAAATAAGGGATATTCTTTGTAAATACGACCTCATCACCAAGCACCTTCCAAAAATGATATCCATCATTAGACTTTTCAGTGAATCTATGGATAATATGTTCGATAATATCACTGATACCAGAAACCCATGTACCAGGATGAGTAGACTTGTACAAGGTGCTGTTTACTAAGTCAAAAGATATAAATAATATAGCTGTATTGTTATTTGTGTATTCTTCTACATGCATATCAGGCTCCACTTCTTGTTTCAAAATAGTTTATTCGGCAATACGTTTGAATGCATCGCATAATTTTTTCATTACTTCAATATCTTTATCATACTCACGTAAGTAGTCATTTGCGTCAGGGCGCGTATCGTTAAAGTTAGGTGCATCCATATCGGCAGTGATGTTATACCAATAAGGATGATCTAGGTAAAGTTCTAATACAAACTGTTTGAAAGGTTCTTTTATATCATTGTTTCTACGGAAATCATCATTATCGTTATCTCTATTTTGACGTCTAATCATATCTAGAATAGGAGACATCATTGTGATTGCTTGTCTTACTGCACTTGTCCCTTCAGTAAGTTCACCATCTTCATACTTGTAAAGTAGTGTATCGTCTTCCTTAATCGAAAATCCTGTGATTTGAGATCCTTCAAAAATGGTTTTGTCCAATTTTTTGCTCATACAGAATAATTTGTTGTTATAGTCAAATACAAATTTTGTGTCTAAGACACCGAAATCAATAGTTTCAGATGCTCGAAATGTTCCTTTTAATCCTTGGTTTTCATCGTAGAACGAAAGATAATCTTGAAAAGAATCTAAAGTAAAGCCTTTTAAAACATCTTTAGGCACATCGATTTTTCCCGAACAGTCGCTACAAATAGCAGTTCCATCAATTTTTGTTGGTAATAAAAAACCTACTTTACCTCCACATATAGGGCAAGCTTCTTTTTTTGAAAATAATCCCATAATTTTAATCTCCTTTTAAGTGTATGTTATATTCGTCGTAGTATCATTGCATTAATAAGATTAATTATATAAAATAATTCGCAATATTACAAGAAACTTGACGAAAA
>JAWXVA010000227.1:0-2028 GCA_044425815.1 Eubacteriales bacterium | reverse complement strand
AAAGTTGAAAAACTGCTACACACCTTTTTGCTGATTGGAAATGAGGAAAAATGAATAAAATAGGAATAGAAGAATTAATAAAAAACCAATTAGATCAAACATACATCTCTTTGACAATTATGAACAAAACCGCTTACAGCGGTGGTATGCAGACAGAAGTGGACATAAAAAGTACGGATAATTGCAAAAGGAAAGAATCTTTGGTATAATAAATAGGTGAATTTATTATACAGGAGGTTCTTTTTTTTTGATACATGAAGAAAATTAGTATAACTGGATGGATATTAAAAAGGTATTGAGTATGAGTAAAATACAAGAAATATTGGAATGTGGATGGGAAGAATATAAAAAAGAAAATAAGATAATACCACAAAAAGTAAAAATAATGAATGTGATAAAGGCGTGTAAAACGGAAAAATTAGGAATGCATGGATATAAATGTGATGAATGTGGACACGAAGAGTTAGCATATAATTCGTGTAGAAATAGGAATTGTCCAACATGTCAAACAGGAAAAAAATTAAAGTGGATAGAAGATAGAAAAAAAGAGGTGCTTGATATAAAATACTACCACGTAGTGTTTACAATACCAAGTCAGTTGTATGGAGTAGCATTACAAAATGAGAGTAAGATGTACAATATAATGTTTAAAGCAGCATCAGAAACTTTAAAGGAATTAGCAGGTGATAAAAAATATTTGGGAGCAGAGATCGGATATTTTGCAATATTGCATACATGGGGACAAAATCTATCGTACCATCCTCATATACATTTGGTAGTAACAGGTGGAGGATTAAATAAGATAAACAAATGGGTAGAAAAAAGTAAAGATTTCTTTATTCCAGCAAAAGTAATGGCCAAAAAGTTTAAGGGTAAAGTATTATCATATATAAAAAAAGAGAAGCTAGATTTTTATGGAGAAATAAAAGATCTAAGAACTCCAAGTTGCTGGAATAGTTTTATTAGCACACTATACAGTAAAGATTGGATTGCATATTGCAAAGAGCCATTTAAAAATGCAAAATATGTAATACAATATTTAGGAAGATATACACATAGAATAGCGATATCAAATGCGAGAATAAAAGAGGTGAAAAATAGAGAGGTGACATTTGAATATAAAGATTACAAAGATAATGATAAAATAAAGTTGATGAAGATAAGAGTGGAAGAATTTATACGAAGATTTATGTTACATATATTACCACATAAATTTGTCAAAATACGATATTATGGAATATTAGCAAATAAAGAAAAACGTAAAAAAATAAAACTATGTAAAAAACTAACAAATACAAAAGAAGTTATTGTGGAATTAAGTAAAATAGAAATATTGGAAAAAGCATATGGAAAAGCATTTAATATATGTAAATGTTGCGGAAGAGGAAAGATGATTTTTGTAAATAGTACTTGAAAAATTGGCATTTATATAGATTAGAGAAAAGACCCGGATTTATGGGGAGGGGGAAAATCTGCGAAAAAATGTAAAAAAAGATGATATAAAATTGTGAAAAAGAAAATTTTGAAGATGTGCAAAGAAAATATGGGGGAAGAAAAAAGATTGAAACTCCATGTGTAAGATTTTTAAAAGCAAGTGTTGGAATTTGAATGTTAAAATTGACTGTCTGACGTCCCTATGATGAATGTTATCGAAGCATTGGTTTTCAAAAAATGCATGTTTAAATATGCTACCAATGCATCGACAACATACAAAACATCATAGTATTACTAATACTAGCAGGGGTATCGATAGCGATGCTAACAGGAGAAAATGGGATTCTATCAAGAGCGGAATCAACAAGTTATGCAAGTAGACAAGGAGAAATGTTAGAAACATTAGGTCTAGCGATAACAGAAAGTATAATGGATAGAGATACTACACATTCAATAGAAGCAGTATTAGAAATAGCAAAAGCGAATGGATTTATATCAGATGAAGATTATACAATCACAAAAACAGATGCAGAAGCAACAATAACACATAAAGACACAGGAGCAACAGTAGTAGTAACAGAAGTATCAACAGGA
>JAWXVA010000001.1:0-135570 GCA_044425815.1 Eubacteriales bacterium | reverse complement strand
TCTCTCGATTAGTGTCGCCAAATCGGTTGTTCCATACAGTGAGGCTCCATCCGATTTCAGAATCATACATGGTGGAATTTCTTTCGTATCTGTCTCTTCTTGTACATCTACTACTAATGCGCCTTGATCCATACGTGCAAGTCCTGTTTCTTTTAGAAGCGATACCAAACCGTCAATATATGGTTGCGCATCTGACTCCCCTTTCCACAAATCAAAATCCACATCTAACGTACCGTAGTTTTTCTTCAAGTCTGTAACCGACACTTTAATAATGTGATTCCAAATTGCAGTATACCCTCTATGTCCATTCTGCAATGCAAATGTTGCTGCCATTGCTTTTTCTTTGAATTCCACGTCATTCTTTGACTTTCCACTTGCAGTTGGATAAATCTCTTCTAGCTCACTAATTGTAAATGGTGCCTCTTCTGGATATTCTCCCTCAAATGCATCATCAAAATATACTAATTCTGGCTTTCGCTCTTGTAATTCCACTATAATAAGACCCATCTGAAGTCCCCAGTCACCTAAATGTACATCGCTGATGACCGTGTGTCCCATAAATTTCGCAATTCGCTTAAGACTTTCTCCAATAATAGCTGTACGTAAGTGTCCTACATGAAGTGGTTTCGCAACATTTGCTCCGCCATAATCTAGCATAATCGTTTCTGGTTGTTCTGGCATCTCGATACCTAGTGACTCTGCTGCTCTCATATCATTAATATAAGTAGCTACAAATTCTTCTGCTAGCTTAATATTGATAAATCCAGGGTTCACCGCTACCACTTCACTCATGCAAGCATTCCCTTGTAATTGTTCCACAACGTCATTTGCAATCATAATCGGTGCTTTTTTGTAAGTCTTTACTGCAGCCATCGCTCCATTACATTGGTATTCACATAAATCTGGTCTATTTGATAAAGTAACTTTTGCAAAACTCTTATCATATCCTGCCTTCTCAAAAGCCTCTTCCATTACTTCTGTAATTGTCTCTAATAATTTTCTCATGATTTCTCCTCTTAAACTGTAACAATTTATCATATCATTCTAGCATATCTATGAGTTCTCAACAATATAGAATTTATGTAATTCTAGTCCCTTCTTGACTTTTCACACTTTCGTCACTATAATTGTATTATAATATTAATACAATTATTTTTAATACTATATTATTTTTTGAGAATCGAGGTGATTATGTGGCATGGGAAATCGACAATAGTAGACCTATTTATATCCAGCTCATGGACAAGATCCAACAAGACATTGTTTCTGGCATTTATGCTCCCGGAGATAAATTGCCCTCTGTCCGAGATCTTGCTGTAGCGGCCGCTGTAAATCCAAACACAATGCAAAAAGCACTTTCAGAGCTAGAACGTCTCGAGCTAGTGTATACCAAAAGAACAAGCGGGCGTTTTATCACAGATGATATTTCTCTTCTTACCAATATGAAGACGCATTTAGCACAGGAACATATTGAACTATTTCTAACATCTATGGAGCAACTAGGCTTTGCTAAAGACGAAGCACTAGAACTATTACACAAGTACAATAAGGAGAATTTATAATGCAACCAATTATTGAATGTACGTTATTAAACAAGCAATACGCAAATACTCGCGCACTGCTAGATGTGAACCTCACTCTTGAGCGCGGACAAATCATTGGTCTACTAGGCCCTAATGGAAGTGGAAAAACCACTCTTATCAAATTAATCAACGGTCTATTGACCCCTACATCTGGTTCTATTCTTATTGATGGTATCGCACCATCCAAAGATACTCGCAAGATTATCTCTTATCTACCTGACAGAACCTATCTTGATAATAAGATGACGACAGAGCAAGTCATTGATATTTTCACTGATTTCTATGAAGATTTTGATGCGCAACGTGCGTACGCTATGTTAATTGATTTGAATGTAGACCCATACATTCCACTTAAGAAATTTTCCAAAGGAACGAAGGAAAAAGTGCAACTTATCTTAGTTATGAGCCGTAACGCTGACCTTTATGTACTTGATGAACCAATCGGCGGTGTGGACCCAGCTTCTCGTGACTACATAATTAAGACAATTATCAACAACTACAATCCGAATGCTACTGTGATTATTTCCACGCACCTTATTTCTGAAATAGAGAACATTTTAGATCGCGTTGTATTTATCCAAAATGGTTATATTGTGCTAAATTCTACTGTTGACGAAATTCGTATGGACAAAGGCAAGTCTGTTGACGAATTATTTAGGGAGGTATTCAGATGCTAGGTAAATTAATCAAACACGAATTAAAGGCTAGTTATAAATTAATACTATTGGCACATGTGTTCCTGCTTATCACCTCTATTATAGCGGGATTATTTATTAGCGCTATGTTAGATCAACATATTATAGGAAATACACTGATGTTTGTGTTACTCATAGCATTCCTTGTATTACATTTTATATTGATAGGCATTATTTCCATGGGAACACTATTTTTCATAGGATATCGCTTCTACAAGAGTTTATTTACGGATGAAGGGTATCTTACCTTTACCTTACCAACAACTCCTAACACCATTCTACACAGTCGATTACTAACTGGTGGAATATGGATCATCTTTGATTATCTTGCAGTGATACTCTTTGTTGGTATTTCATGTTATCCTGTCCTTAGATATCCTGGAGTCCTACAAGGCCTCTTAACCTTGTACAGCATACCGAGCGCCTTGCAGATTATTTCATTTATTGTTAATCTAGTCATATGCCTATTTAGCAGTGTGATTATGCTATATGGTTGTATCTGTATTGGCCAATTGTTAAACAAGAATCGGGTATTAACAGCAATCGTATCCTATGGGATACTCACCGTACTAGTTCAGATTATTTCCACAGTATACTTATTTTCCAAAAACTTGTTGTTCGCATCTACACAGGCGCAGAATTTTACTAATCAATCTAGTTCGACCTATGCAACGAATTACTTTTCTGAAATCATGACATTCTCAGGCGTTCTTAGTTTCGTATTCGGACTTGTATTTTACATCCTTTGCCTCTATATCATGAACAAAAAATTAAATCTAGTATAATAATCTAAGATGCGTTTACCTCCGTTTTTTGTATACATTCATTTATCGAGAGCTGGAAAAGCCTATCCAGTTACAACTGTTTCAAAGCGAACTCTTTGGAGTGGCTACTCCAACGAAGCGGGAGCGGGTTCGTGCGAAATAGTTATAAATGGATAGGCAAGATAGCGATAAAAAAGGAAGTGTGCGAAACAGATGATTGCTCATCTATTTCGCACCCCCCTTCATTTCTAATCGACTAACTAGTACAACACTCACAATAAATTCTGCTATTAAAATTCCTCCAACCACAAAAATAACAGGGGTAAATTCTAGCTCCGTTTCTAATTTATATACGGTAAGTGCCACACTAGTAAAGATACCTATCAGCACGTACATACTAACAAATCTAGCAGAATCACCTACATATTGATATTTATTTCCTCTATTATCTATGACTCTCAGTAGATTAAATATCATAAGTATTACAAATATAGCAACTAGAACAAGCGCTATCCATGGGGGCACTTCTACCCCTAATAAATTCATTCCTTCTTCTTCCGTGTAGAATGCGTAAATAAGATTCGTAATGCTATAAGACTTACCATCAATTCTTACCAATGGTAGGAATATCCCTACAATTGCAGACACATTTAATACAATCCCTATACTCCTAAGATGTCCTCCGTTTAATTTTTTCATACTAATTCCATCCTTTCTATGTTGTAGTTTCCTTCTTGATAATTCTAGTATAGGCGATGCATTTAAGAATACAATAGTCGATGCATGAAAGGACATTTTCTTGTATGTTTTGGTACCTTATACCTAGTTTTAGTATTAAATAACCTTAGAAACATCCGAAGCAAAGATATGAAAGAGTATCACTGTGTGAAAGGTATGATCTGTAGAATCATAATGCATATTAATTATCCCCTCGTATTTACTCACTATTTTCTCGATGCTTTTGATACCAAACCCATGCTCTGCAGTATTTGTTTTCTTAGTAGTTAATCGATTGGTCTTTTGATCAAATGGGTTACTCAAGCAGGAATTAATTAACGTAATACAGGATGATTCTGCACTATTATCTTTCGTAACACTCAATTCAATGTATTCATTCTGATTACCCGAAGTTGCTTCTATTGCATTATCTAACAAATTACAAAAGAGACTTGTAATCTCGCTATCCTGTAGAAAATCAATAGTGGCATTACGTATATCGGTAGAAAATTCTACGTTCTTTTCTATTGCTGCTCGTTTGTATTGATATAGAATAGAGTTTAATAATTCATGATTGCACATCTTAACAGACGGTGCAAAGGCATCCAGCTTCATAAGGTCCTCTACATATGCCGAAGCCTCTTCTGTTTTGGAACTCTGACACAGATATTGTAATGTTTGTAGATGTTTATTCATATCATGTAGCATTATTTTTTGTGCATCATCCTGCTGAATCAACCCCTTATGATACGAAATCATATCTTCATCATGTTGCAATTGTAATTGCATTTTCAGATGCTCTCGGTTCTTATCAGAGACATAATAATATATATTGAATATAATAAAATTAAGCGATAACAATAGGATACTACTTATCAGCAAAAGGAACGAAATATTTGTAGAAAGTGAATGCTCTCCTGCCACCATTAATATCGTAATTAGAATCACAAACGAAAAAAGAGGTACAACTATTAACAAAAGTGATTCATTTATCTTCATAAGGGTATCTTTATTATGAAATGACGAACCATAGATAACAATACGCACAATGAAAAAGGATAGCATTTTGCTACCAACGGAAAGAATTAATATTTGAACAGAAGTGTAAGTAATTGAAAAAACACCAGATGAAAAATCTGGCAAAAGATATAGAACCAAAAGATTACTGAAATTCATAATCCCCGAAAAAATCGTTACATAGAAAAATGTTTGAAGGATATCCACTTCATAAAATAAATAGACATACAATACACATAAAAAATAACCAAAAAGTAAATTCACTAACGGAACTTCCATAAGATATCCATAAAACAGAAATCCATAAATAATACTTAGCACAGCTACATTTGTATACCTGTCTATCTTCGCACTTAAAAAATGGTGGCAATATTGCCATAGAATTACAGCCTCTACCACAAAGATAATTGCAAAAACTAACGTATTCATATCGTTCACCTCGTATTTTCTAGATACATAAGATATGTTTCTTTAAATTCCGTATACTTTCGTCTTGTTAAATACGCACTGCACTGATTGTTATTTAAATTCACTGCTGTGTGATTAAAACTCTGCACATATCGCATATTGATAATATAACTTCTATGGGTTTGAAAAAAATGAGGTTCTGTAAGAAATTCCAACCAATAACTCAATGGATGAATCGTTAAATAACTTGTTTTGTCAGTATAAACACGTGTTTTTCTACCAAGCACTTCCACCATTACAACTACTTCTGTACTGACTACAAATGTCTCTTCTTTCGTGGAGAAACTAAGATCATCAAAATTGGAATTATACTGCTTTATCGCTTGCTTTAAGCTTCTATATAACCGCTTTTTATCAATGGGCTTGGTAAGGTAGCGGAACACTTGAAAATCCATGGCATCATCTAAATATTCGCCAAATGACGTTACTATGAAAATAATCGCTTTTTTATTTTGAGATTTCAAAATCTTCCCAGCATGTATTCCACTAATCCCCGTCATCTCAATGTCTAAGAATACCAAATCCTTTTTCCCTGTATCTGCTAGTAATGCCTCACCACTATGATAAACTATGATTTCTGGAGATAACAATTTATTTTCCTCAAAGAAGGCGCACAATGCATCCTTTAATCGCTCTGTAAATTCAACAGTATCATCACATATTAAGATTCTCATAGAAACCTCGCCTCCCCTATTTGCACTCTATAATGCACTCTCTACCACACCCATAAAAATAGGTAAATGAAATTGATTATCTACAATCATAAATAGGAATGGTCTGTCAAACTTTACTTCTTTGAAATCCTCTATATACGCAGCAGTTTCCTCCATTACTTCTACAACTGTTGCAGCTCCTGCTTCTGTACCCTTTTCATCCACACTAATATAGCTTTTGTGCAAAACTTTATTAATATATACATTCCCATTTACAGAAGTAACCATTTGCTGAAAATCAGCTGCTTCACTATCAAAGGCGGTTTCTATTCCCATTTCTTTTAATTGTTCTGACAATTCTTCTTCATATTCGAAAGAAAATTTAGGAATACTGGTTATTACAGATTCAACGCTCGGATTTTCCATTGCGTCTAGTAACTCTTCATAATGTAATTCCATAATAAATTCTTGGATATCTCCATCTGGTAGTATTGCAACAAATGAATATTCACCGTCCACATATGGTTTGGATATCCCTACTCCTCCATTTACTTCAATATACTCCGATTCATCACTGTGAAGAAAGTCTACCACTTGAACATCTCCCGCAGCTGTTGTGAATTCTCCTTCTCGCACTTGGTCTTCTTTATAGATAACATCCCACTCTGCGTCAAAAGATAGTGCATTAATTAGATACATAATAACATCTTCATCTATCTTCTTCAACATGTCATCTATTTTTCCATCTGTCTCTTTATTCACCCAATTATTAATATCATTCACTGTCTGACTATCAAATACGGTTTTATAAATATCTACATCATAATAATTCTTGTTTATTTGCAGGAACTCTTCCTGAACAGCTATTCCATCATCGTCTTTGATCCAAATAGAATTTGCGCCTTCCACCTCACAGCTTTCGTTCGTAGAGAGATAATGATTATACGCATACAAAAATTCATTTAAACTAGCCATATCTGCACCAAATGTAGCTTCCATCTCAGCCAAGGTTTCATTATCCGCTCCATTACCAGTCACTGCAAGTGCTGTAATTATTGAATATGGTGATATCAAGATATTCTGTTGTTGATCATCTTCTTGCAAGCCATTCAATAATTCTAATGAAAATCCTAGGATTTCTCCTGTCTTATTTGCTTCCTGATTACTTGGATCATCTATGACGATTGGCGCTATATCTGCTTTACTTATATCATCACTAAGATTTTCAGTCGTCCCACTATTACTGCACCCTCCTAAGAGGGTGCTAATTCCTAATATTATTAATCCAGATATTACACTTTTATACCTTGTATATTTTTTCATGTGCCACTCCATTATCTTAATTTACTAATTAATCAAAGGTTCTTCTTTGCTCTGTTACTGTGTATCTGTATTGTTATTTGTATTGTTATCTGTATTGGTATCTGGTATCACTACTGATTCACTAGTAAGTTGAATCTTTGTCCCTGGAGCCACCGTAGTACCTGCTAAGATTGACTGGGATTGAATCGTAGTTGCCCCATTTAAGCTGATTTCCAGCTCATATTGATAGTAATATTCTGCAGCCATCACTTCTTGTTCTGTCATCCCTACAAAATTTGGTACTACTATCGTGGATGTCACTGGTCGATATTTCAATATAATGGTTGTACCTTGTTGCACTTCTTTCCCCGCTTCTATACTCTGGCTCCACACTTCCCCTTCTAATCTATCATTCGCTCCTGCCGATTGAAATACCGGAATAATACCAACCGCATTACACAATTCTAATGCTTTTTCTCTTGTGATTACTTTCTTATATCCAGAGCCTAAATCTGCTACTAAATCTGGTACATACACTACTTTTCCTTGGGATGCCAATACACTGATTGTGGCATCTATCCCCACCTTAACATCGGCTTTATCTTGTGTAATAATCGTATCTGGTGCTTCATTGGATGCTGTTTTTACTACATTATACTTTAGTTTCGTGCCTTTTGCATTACTTTCTATAATCCATGCATTGAGGGCATCTACGCCTGACCCTACATAAGATGGTACCAGAATCGTATTTCCTAGTGAATATTTCAATGTCAATATTTCTTCTGCCTCATATAGGCTCCCTGCTGAAATGGATTGGGAAATCAGCTTTCCTTCTGCTGCACTAGAATAGGATTCTTCTATCATATACACGATTCCATTCTGACTAGCCACTGTTGCAGCCATGTCTTTTGAGTAGGATGAAAAGTCTGGCATTATAACCTCTGGGCCTAGTGAAACAGTTAGCTTCACGGTATCTCCTACATTAATCACTTCTTCCGCTTTAATATCTTGTGATATAATCTGTCCCTTAGCATATCCTTCACTAAATACTTCTTCTATCTCTAAGATAATCTGATTCCCTTCTGCAAATATATTGGACATTTCGATATTCATAGTGGTGAAATCAGGAAGCGTCACCTTCCCATTTTCACCAGTCCCATTCGAGATAATTACATATATTGGTGAATCCCTACGTACCTCTTGCCCAATAACTGTATTGTCATTCACTGTAAAAGTAATGACCTTCCCTTGTTCCACTGTTTGACTATTTTCTGCTGTGATTCTCACCTTTGTCATATAATTATCACTAGCCCATTTTTCTATTTGATCCTTAGACATAGACAAAAAGTCTGGTATGGTGACCAATATACTAAGATCCGCACCTTTTGAAAGTATAATTTCTAAGAATTCGCCATCAGAGACAATTTCTCCTTCTCCTGGTTTCTGTGCTACTACCAGTCCACTCTCAATTTCGTCGCTATATTCTTCTGAATATCGAAGCATTACCGTATTCTCTGAAGCCCAAAGATTCACATCCTGCTCCTTCCATCCTGACATATCAGGAAGGGTAACATCATTATTAAATACTAACATCAATGTAATAATAACCCCCACTACCACTGCACCCCCAATAGCAATAGGTAAAATCGGTAGTGTCATCTTCTGCTTCGTAGGCTTGCTTTTTTTAGGTTTTGGTGGTGTAAATTCACTCTTTTGTTCATATTTATTCAAAAATTGATTATCCATCTTACATTCAATGCTTTCTAAAAGCATCGCTCCTTTTCTAATATAGAATCTTCCCTTTTGCTCGTCTACTAGTTCGTAATGTCTTTGTTCTTAAAATGAAGAAGTCCCACTATAAAGCATAGAACCGAAAGTCCTAATAACATTACAACACCTAAGGCAACGCTCACATCCGCTCCACGCTCAATCATGGTGCTAATCGAGCCATACTCCGCATAGAAATCCGAGAAATTTATATATGGCAATGGTGTGTAAGCTAATATCTTCGCATATTTAGAATATGCAAACATGGAAGTCACAAGCACGCTTCCAATGATACAAGCACCTGGTAATGCAATTGCTATTGCCGAGTTCTTCACTAGTGCTGATATTGCAAATGCTAATGCATAACTAAAGATAATTGTCACAGAACAGATTAAGATTCTTCCCGTAATCATTGCAAAGAAACTCACTTCTCCATTAGCCGTGTAGTTCGGATTCAAATAATCCCCAAATCCCCATATAATTCCATTTACAATTATATTACAAATCATTCCGCCTATATATATTCCATAGACAACTATAAGCCCTGCCATAAATTTAGTACTATATACCTTAATTCTCGTTCTTGGGCGAATCATGAGTAAACGAATTGTTCCTGTTTGGAATTCATTAGCAATAATAAATCCTCCCACTAATATTGCAAAGAATGCTACAATAAGTGCATAAAATAAGTTCCCATTCACTTGCTGTCTTGCTCCATTATAGATAAAACTCATATCTGGTTTGCCTGCATCCAACGAATTCTGCGCTAACATAATCTTCTCTTGAATTTTGATTTCATTTTTCTTCATTGCAGCGACATAATCCTCATAAGAGCCATAATTTTCTTTTGTCCAATAATCATTCTCATATTCTTCTTCTGTCATGATAATCTGATTTGCCAACTCAGATGTTCTCCATTCTATTTCCGAAAGCGCATTGTTTCTCCAGTCATTGGAATTAGGATAGAGTTCATTCTCTCTACGATATTCCCATGTGGGAATCGTATTCTCATAGGCCATATCAATTTGTGTCTGTAATCGTTCAATTTCTTGATTTGCACTCTCTTCCATATCTGGATTCGCAATAACCGCCGCCTCTTGATTCTCTATCTGCTTCTCAAGTGACTCTATTTTTTGATTTTCTACAATAATCATGCAATCAATAAAAATATCAAAATCATTTGATTCAACAGCTTCTGCTATCTGTGCTAAGAATTCCTCATCTTGCTTAATTTTCAAAGCAAGATCTTCATCTGATAATTCCATCATACTATTTAGGTTCTCTACATAACTAATCATATTCACGACATTTATAAGCTCGGAACTAGATACACCTTCTGCAACTTTTTGCAACGCAAATAGTTCTGTAAGAGTTTCTCGTCCTGACCACACCATAGAAATTCGGTAATCTTCTCCATCTATAATCTCAGTTGCATAGCCCACATAATACGCTGCAATTGTATCTACTAACTCTTGTGTAAGTGTTCTCTCATCTGCTGTGATGTCCCCTACATACATCATCGCTTCATTCACATAATAATTGATTTCATAGTAAAGAGGGTTCTCGGGATCGATTGTTACGCCATCTACAGTAATGCTATCGTAGATTTGTTCTTCATATCTATCCGCATATTTATTCTCATAGTACTTGTTCATCGCAATGGAAAGAATCGGTCCTGCAAACCCAATTATCAACACTAAAATACCTATAATTAAAATAAACTTCATCTTCAACAAATTCTTTATCTCTACTACTGTCTGTTTTATTATATTCATTTTATTTCCCTCCCTACGATATCTGCTCTTTCGATCCTACTGTCATGGAAATAAAGTCTTGTTCCAATGATCGATGTTGTCTGTTAACTGCGTATATCAGAATGCCTTGTTCTACTAAATCTTTAATAATTCCTGGCATTTTATCATTGCGCATTACAAGATTCACGCCTTCCGCGAGTTTCTCGCAATTTGTGTTCATTGCTTTGAATCGATTATATACTGCTATGTCATCACTTGTTAAAAATGTATATTGATAAACCTCTACTTCTTCACTCTCATCTACACCTATTGTTTTCTCACCAATAATCACACCATTATCAATAATATAGATTCTGTCACAAATCAGCTCCATCTCTGAAAGTAAATGACTCGAGATAAAGATACCTGCATCTGATTTTTCCGCTAAATGTTTTAATAAATCACGCATTTCTTTAATTCCTATTGGGTCCAATCCATTCGTTGGCTCATCTAATACGAGTAATGATGGCATATGTAGAATCGCTTGTGCTAGTCCAACTCTTTGGCGCATTCCTAATGAATAATTCTTTACTTTATCATCAATACGCTCTTTCATCTTCACTAGTTCTACCACCGAATCAATATTATCTACAGCTTCTTTCCCATGGAAATTCGCAAAATATTCTAAGTTTTGTCTCCCACTTAATCTTTTGTATAGGTCAGGATTTTCTACAATAGCACCTACATTCCTCATCGCATTTTCAAAATCTGTCCTCACATCATGACCACAGATACTGATATTTCCTTCTGTAATAGAGAACAATCCCATAATCATTTTAATCGTAGTGGTTTTTCCTGCACCATTCGGTCCCAAAAAGCCAACAATTTCACCACTATTGATCGTTAAATTCACATTGTCTACAATCGTTTTCTGTTTAATTTTTTTCGTTACGTTTTCTAATTTTAATAATTCCATATATTACTCCTTTCTCCTGTCTGACTTTCACAAGTTAACAAACATTATATCACATACTGCTCACACTTCCATCACATTTCCATCACATTTGATAAATTTAAGATTTTGAACCTAATTATAAACTCGCACTAAAAAGCGCATAAAAAAAGTGTATGAAATAGATGCTTATTCCTCTCTATTTCATACACTCTTTATTTAACTATCTATTGAGTCATAAATTCTATTCACTAATACCTAGCAAGTGATCTATGAATTGTTGTGCCGTTCTCCCTGATTTGCCACCATGACTCATCTCCCATTTATTAGATTCCAAGAATAATTCTGCCTCATCCATCTGAATGCCATTTTTTTCTGCCAGAACTTTCACGATTTCTTGAAATTCTTTCTTACTTGGTCCATTAAAGAAAATGGATTCACCAAATCTAGCTGCCAAAGACAATTTTTCCTGTACTGTATCTGATGCATGTAAGTCATCCCTACGACCTTGCTTATCCGCAAATTCTTCTCGTACTAAATGTCTGCGATTCGAAGTTGCATAGATCAATACATTTTCTGGTTTCTTCTCTAATCCACCTTCGATAACTGCCTTCAAATATTTATATTCTATTTCAAACTCTTCAAACGATAAATCATCCATATAAATGATGAATTTGTAATTTCTATTCTTAATCTGTGCAATGACATCGTTTAAGTTTTGAAATTGGTGCTTATACACTTCTATCATACGTAGCCCTTGATCATAATATTGATTCAAAATCGCCTTCACACAAGTAGACTTTCCAGTACCTGCATCACCAAAAAGCAAGCAATTGTTCGCTTTTCTTCCCTCCACAAATGCTTTTGTATTATCAATCAATTTCTTCTTTGGAATCTCGTATCCTACCAAGTCATCTAAATGCACATGTGCTATATTCGTAATTGGTACAATCTCCGTTTCACCATTTGCCACACCTACTCGAAACGCCTTGTGTAGACCTAGTTTTCCTACTCCGAAATCTTTATAAAACATCGCTACTGTACCTTGGAATACATCTGAAGAATTCGCTTGTTCCAATTCTTTTGCTAGACCACAGATACGATTTCGTATTCTTTTGTTAAATAATTTTTTAGTATGTTCCACTGTTTCGTACTGATACAACAGTGAAACCCCTGAAACTTCAAGGGATTTTTCAAGTATTCTCACATCATAATCAAAGTATTCTTTCATAATTTGAAAATCATGTAATGCTGCCTTGCTAATACTTCCCTCAACTGCTCCCTTGATTTCGCACGCTTTGCTATATGCATTTTCATTGTTCGCTAGCAAATAGGTCAAATATACATGCCATAAATTTCCTTCGAATCCATGTCCATCTGCTATCTCTAAAATCCCATTTATGCAATCAAATAATAATGCCTTCATGTCCTCTTTGTTGTAATACGAATTTTCTACATTTTCCATTAGAAAATGCATGTCACGCAAAATGGGTTCTTCCAATAATTCCCTATATATCATCAATTCCTGTAGTCTCATTTTCGCCTCCCCTTTGCGAGTATCTCCTAGTAACACTCGCTCTTCATTCCTATATTCACTCTAATAATTCCCTAAAATCTGTAGATTTTTCGCTTCTTCTTGCACTCCTATCAATGCATTTTTTACTGATGCACTTTCCATATCACCTTCAAAATCTATAAAAAATCGATACTCCCATGTTCTTCCTTCAATTGGTCGGGATTCTATCTTGGTCATATTCAAATCATTATAAATGAAGTTCGACAACAAACGGTATAACGAACCGCTTTCATGCGGAATTTCAAAACAAATACTAATTTTATTAGCGCCTTCCACAAAGACCTTCCTATTTGTAATAACTATAAATCTTGTCGTATTATTATCATTGTGATTTGTCTTGTTTTCTAATATCTCCAACCCATACAATTTTGCTGCTCCTGCGCTACAAATTGCTGCTTGTGTTTTATCTGCATCGGCTAAAACCTGCTGTGCTGCAACCGCTGTATTCGCTACACTTATTTGTTCCATTTTACGATGGGCATCTAAAAACTTCTCACTTTGCATCAATGCTTGTGGATGTGAATATACTCGTACTATATCCGATAGCTTGGTGCCTGGCAAAACCGCTAACGTATGTTCTATCGGTAATGATATTTCTCCCACAATATAATTTTCAAAATTCACAAGTAAATCATACACTTGTGTCACTGGACCTGCTGATGAATTTTCAATCGGAAGCACTGCATAATCTGCTTGTCCTTCTTCGATAGATTTCATCGCATCTTTAAAGGTTTCTACCGATATCGTTTTAATATCTTCTCCAAAATATTTATGTAATGCCATTTGGCTATACGCACCTTCCACACCTTGAAATACCACCTTTGCATTTTTTGATTCTAATGCCTCTATTTGAGTAAATGTTGATTGTTCTATTGCATGGTGCTCTGCCAATAATCTATATTGTAATTTTCGGCTCACAGACATAATATGCTCGTATAATTCTCTTATCCCCACTTTATTCAGTCCTGAGCTTGCAAGTAATTCTACTGATGCAAGTTTCTCGTTTTCTCGCTCCTTATCAAATACCTTCTTCCCCGTCTCTAGCTTATAACGCCCCACCTCTTCTGAAATCTTCATGCGCTCTTCATATAATGCTACTATTTGTTTATCGATACAATCGATGCGTTCTCTCATGTCTTCTAATGCCACAGTATTTTCTCCTTTTATGCAAACTATTGAATCATTATAATACGAATACAATAAAATTTCCACTGAAAAACATAACCTCTGTTATTGTAAATATTTTTGTTATGCTTTATAATAAGTGAAACGTAATAAAAGGAGGATTATTATGGAATTAAAAGAAGGTATCAAAACACGACGTAGTATTCGCAAATTCAAGAAAGACCCTATTGACCATGCTATTCTAGAAGATATTATTTTCACTGCTTCTTATGCACCATCTTGGAAGAATACACAGATTACTCGATATATCGCAATTGAAGACTCTGATTTGATAGAGACAATCGCTGCTAATTATACCAATGAATTTAACGCTAACACCATTCGTCAAGTCCCAGTACTGATGGCAATCACTTATATTAAAGAGCGTTGTGGTTATGAGCGAGATGGCTCTTTTTCTACGCCTAAAGAAGATTGTTGGCAAATGTTTGATGCAGGAGTTGCTACACAGACATTTTCCCTTGCAGCTCATGAAGCTGGTCTTGGAACTGTAATACTTGGATTATTTGATGAAGAAAAAATCACAGAATTATTAGATATTCCTGCAGAACAGACTTTGATGTGTCTCGTAGCAATTGGCTACCCTGACATTGCTCCTGAAGCCCCTAAGAGAAAACCCGTCGAGACATTATTAACATACAAATAGACCTGAAAGGAAGTGCACTTATGAAACATTTAATGAGTCCTTTAGATTTAACAATCGAAGAAATAACTGCTATATTAGATTTAGCTAACGATATTGAACACTGTCCTAGCAAATATGCGCAAGCGTGTGCTGGAAAAACCCTTGCTACACTCTTCTACGAGCCAAGCACAAGAACCCGCTTGAGTCATGAAGCAGCAATGCTCAACCTCGGTGGTAACATCATGGGATTTTCCAATGCTGACTCTAGCTCTGCTAGTAAAGGGGAAACTGTAGCAGATACCATTCGAACTGTTTCTTGTTATGCCAACATCGTTGCTATGCGCCATCCAAAAGAAGGTGCGCCAATGGTTGCTTGCGAGTACTCTTCTATCCCTATTATCAATGCTGGCGATGGTGGACATCAACATCCAACCCAAACCTTAACTGACCTATTAACTATCCGCACCGAAAAAGGACACCTTGATAATCTTACAATAGGACTATGTGGAGACTTGAAATTTGGACGAACTGTTCATTCACTCATCCATGCACTTTCTCGCTATAGTAATATTAAATTCGTGCTAATTTCTCCAGAAGAATTACGCCTACCAAGTTACATGCGCCAAGATGTGTTGGACAAACATTCTATTCCTTACGAAGAAGTTGTACGATTAGAAGATGCGATGCCATCCCTTGATTTACTATACATGACCCGTGTGCAAAAAGAGCGTTTCTTCAACGAAGAAGATTATGTAAGAATGAAAGATTTTTACATTCTAGATTCCAAGAAAATGGAATTAGCCAAAGAGGATATGCTTGTATTACATCCATTGCCACGTGTGAATGAAATCAGTACCGAAATCGACAAAGATCCTAGAGCGGTTTACTTCAAACAAGTACAATACGGCGTATATGTTCGTATGGCTCTCATTCTTACGCTACTCAATATCAAAGTTTCTTAATCATTCAACCATAGAAAGGAGTCATATATGGTAAATCATACATTAAACGTAGGTAGTATTTCAGAAGGATTTGTATTGGATCACATCCAAGCTGGAAAAAGTATGGAGATTTATAAACATCTAAATCTCGACAAATTGGATTGTTGCGTTGCTATCATAAAAAATGCGAAAAGTAGCAAAATCGGCAAGAAAGACATTATTAAAATCGAATGTCCTATAGACTTTGTAGATTTGGATATTTTAGGGTTTATCGACCATAATATTACAGTTAACATTATCAAAGGAGAAGAAATCGTCGCTAAGAAGAAACTTTATCTTCCATCTCAAATTGTAAATGTTATCAAGTGCAAAAACCCAAGATGCATCACTTCCATAGAAACAGAGTTAGATCATGTATTCAATCTTACCGATAAGGATACTGAGACTTATCGCTGTAAATATTGTGAAGAGAAATGGAATAAAAAACAATAATACTTCGTGCTATAAAAACACAAGCCTAACTCCTACTTTGATATACTCGTCAAAGTGAGAGATAGGCTTTTTATAAATATAATTCTAATTGTTATCCTCTGTTTTGTGCTTCTACTAACTTCTCTCCGCAATAGATATCTCGAAGTTTCGGCTTTTCTATCTTTCCTGTCGGATTACGTGGTACTTCTGCAAATATAAATTTCTGAGGTCTTTTGTATCTTGGTAATTTCTGACAGAATCTTTCCAAATCTCCCTCAGTAATCAAATGGTTTTGCTTTAATTCAACAATGGCAGCAGCCATTTCTCCAAGTCGTTTATCAGGTAGCCCGATAACAGCAACATCTTTGATACTATCATGCTTGCGTAAAAAATCTTCAATCTGAACAGGGTATAGGTTCTCCCCACCACTGATAATTACATCCTTTTTTCGATCCACAAGGAAAATAAATCCATCTTCATCTTCACGAGCCATATCTCCAGTATAAAGCCAACCGCCTTTTAATACCTCATCTGTAGATTTTCTATCTTTATAATAACAAGTCATGAGACCTGGTCCTTGCAAGATTAATTCTCCTACATCCCCTTTTTCGACTGGGTTACCTGCCTCATCTACGATATTAGTTTTCCAACCATATCCCGCTTTTCCAATTGCACCAATCTTATGAATATTTTCTACCCCCAAATGTACCGAACCTGGTCCAATAGATTCACTCAACCCATAATTGGTATCATATTGATGATTTGGAAAATATTCCATCCAGCGCTTGATTAGACTTGGTGGCACTGGCTGTGCACCGATATGCATAAGTCTCCACTGCTTCAATTCATAGTCTTCTATTTTCACGTCACCTCTATCTAGCGCATCTAAAATATCTTGTGCCCAAGGAACTAATAGCCATACTATCGTACATTTTTCTTTTGAAACTGCATTTAGGATAAATTCTGGTTGTGTTCCTTTTAACAAAACGCCCTTGCTCCCAGCTAAAAAGCTTCCGAACCAATGCATCTTCGCTCCTGTATGATAAAGTGGTGGAATGCATAAAAATATATCATCTCGCGTCTGTCCATGATGCGACTGTTCTGTATTACATGCATGCATCAAGCTTGTATGGTTATGTAAAATTGCTTTTGGAAATCCCGTCGTACCTGATGAAAAATAAATAGCTGCATCTTCGTCATCTACCAATGTTATATTAGGTGGTTGACTTGAACAATTCAGTGTCAATGCATTGTAATCTTCTGCAAAAGTCGGTGGATTTACACCTACATAGAACAACAGGCGATTCTTGCTAATCACATCTGCTATTTCCTCAACACGTCCTATAAACTCAGAACCAAATATCAAAATATCAACATCTGCTTTCTTCACACAATATTCAATTTCTTCCGAAGAATATCGGAAATTCAATGGTACTACGATTGCGCCTGCCTTTAAGATGCCAAAATATATCGGAAGCCACTCTAAGGAATTCACTAGGAGGATCGCTACTTTATCTCCTTTTTTAATTCCACGGCTAATCAATAAATTCGCAAAACGATTTGCCTTTTCATCAAACACATTCCATGATATTTCTCTACGATAATGTGTCGACGGTGTTGCTTCTATCAGTTCATATTCCTTCCATGTAATACGTCGATTTTCTTGCTGTTGTGGGTTAATTTCTACTAAACAAATATCCTCGCCATAAAGACGACAGTTTCGTTCTAAAATATTCGTAATTGGCATTTCGCTTTACCTCTTTAATGTATTTATTTGCTAAAGCGAGTGTATCATTTATTACTATTTCTGTCAATTAACTCTTCTAATGTTTCTATGTTCTGATCTGAGTGTTCTATCTCTCTTGCGTATTGATAGACTACTTTATAAAACAACTCATCTAAACAAGGTTCTTTCTTTTCAAGATACTGAGCAAACCATAATTCTTCTATAATATTCGTGGACACATGCGCTAATAAATATTTTGATAACACTTCTCCATCGTACACTGCACCACAAAAATAGCTATAGATAAAATATATCATTATTTGTTCTTTCATATATTCCAATTTGTTTTGATAACAAGATACGAATTTATCTCGCTGATTCCAATATTCTTCGAATGTTATGTCATAAAGATGCGTTTTCCATGCATCTAATTTGGGTCTCCAATCCTCTTGCAACACTTCCACTTGATAGAGATACTCTAAGTATTCTTGATTTTTTTCATATTGTGCTTTTTTATCTTGTGCTTTTTTTTCTATTTCAAATTGTTCCGGTTCTTGTAATTCTTTTTCCATCAGGCCTTTTGTATGATAAAATTTTTCATGTTTTTCTATCACATCTTCTAGCTCAAATAGCTGATATGCATCTATTTTCTTTTGTACTTCACATGCTAAATTTGATGTCCATTCCATTCTTTTCATTATTGGTATTTCTCGGTTTTGTAAAATCCGAAATATCAACTCCCGCAATTCATATAACAACTCATAGAACAAAAAATCGAATTCTTCAAATTCTTCCACTTCTTCATCTATCTCTTCCTCATAAAAAGTGACTTTTTCTGTCATATCAAGCATTCGTTTTGCAACTTCTGGGCAAGAAATAGACAACGAAACTTCATTTACTTCTTCGAATTCTTCTATATGACGTGGATACCTCTCACAAGTGTAGCATAAATATTCCTCACCTAATTCAGCATAAATATCACATAAATTATTATCATTTAAAAATGCACATCGTTTCTTGTTATCTTGGTGAAATACGCCCTCTTTAAAATCAATAGAATTACATAACCGATTACCAAAATCTGTTCGTATTTCTAAGTATTTTCCAACACTTTCCTCATCAATCACAATTTCCCACCCTGCACAACATGTCGCTTCACACGCACTTGCTATACATTGGAATTCTTTATAGTAATGTGGATATTTGTACTTCATCCCTTTTCTCCCCCTGTCTTACTATGCTCTTTTGATACCACTATCTAAACGTGGAAATTTTTGTGTAATTCTATCAAGAATTCCCTTTTTTTAAATATATATAGAAAACTAAGAACTAGCACGCTCATACCAATTGATAATACAGAGCAAGTAGGTTTCACAATAACCCTCATTAATAATAGTGGAACTGCAAGTAATCCAAACAGTGCATTCACAACCATATACATCATGTATTCTTCAGCCTTTAGTTTCTGTATTTTTGTTATTATAATCATAAAACTCATAACCAACATAGATATTCCTGGTATCACATAGTGAATGGACCACCCATGAAACCCCCATACAATATCCCAAATAATAGCTCCTATACTTAAAATGACTAATTGCCATATGCTATTTTTCAATAAATTTCTTCGCTTTCTAAAACCTGTACTGACAGAAATCCACATACTGGCTACTGCCCCAATTCCAAACAGCGACCACACGGTGTCTGGAAGTAATAACATATCCAATATAATTGTAAATACAATTAATACAATACTTGTAAAATCTAAACACTGTTGAAAATGTAATTTTTTCTTGTCCGATTCTGGAATCTCTGGAAACTGATTTTCTGTAACTTCTACCCCTACTCCTTCTTCTTTTAAAATCGCAAAGAAATTACGTTGAATATTTGTACTGTCATATTGTGATGTAAAATTCAACACCATTCTTTCTTTAAAAGAACACATACAAAGCTCTACTTTATGTGTGCTCGTAAAGACACCGAATTGTTTGATGTATGCTCCATATTCTTGCGGCATTTGCACTACACCCATATTTGAAAATATCGCTGTCAAATCCCATCCTGTGGTTGCAAATCCTGCTTGGATCGCTCTGTTTTTCACTTCTAAAGGCGCTAAACGTAAAATAGGATGCTTTTCAAGTCGCGTATACGCGTTCATACGTGCCGCCATTTTTTCTTCAGTGAGCTCTTTGTCAAAATATTCTTTCACCGCTTCTATCACTGTCTGCAATGTGTTTTCTTGATGTGGTTGAAATCGATAAAATGGATCTATATAACCAAAGAAATTCATCATGGATTTCGATGGAAAAAAATTACGCAAATTCACTGGAACCATTATTACAACAGGCTTTCTTTGTTGCCTTATATTCATTTCTTCATAGATCGCATAAAGGAAAATAGCTGTCAGGTAAACTGTCAATGATACACCTTTTTCTTTTGCTTTCTCTAACATCTCTTTTGTATCTACTATCCCTTCCACCACTTGTAGCATATCGAATTCTGTCTTAATCCCTCTAATTTGATGTGCTCGTTTCTTATTCTTGTCCCTCTTTCCATTTTCATTCGAATAATATTTTGAGAACCCATCATTCACTTGATCTATATAGGTAGGTTCTACTTCTTGTAACGCTATTGGTTCTAAACCTATACCTTGATATCTCACATATAGATAGTTCTTCACCAATTCTCTTAGAAACTGAGTAGCACCTGTCCCATCTGTAAGCACATGAAACACTTCGAAATTAATTCTATTTTTATAATAATTCACACGAAACAAATAATTTGTTCGGTCATTCGTATAAAGAGAACTACACGGAGCTTTTCTTTCTTCTTTTACAATCGGACGATATTCATTTCGTTCTAAATAAAACCAAAAAATCCCTCTGCGCAAAACAGTTTTAAACAGCGGATATTTTTCTAGCGTAATGTCTAATGCCTGTTGTAAGGAATTCGGATTGATTGCTTCATATAATTCACAATAAAATCGGAATACCTTTGTATTTTTACTATTTGCAGTAGCTGGAAATACTTTGGCTGCATTATCTAATTTTCTCCATTGTTTTCCTGATACTGTTTTTTTGTCTTTCATCTTATATCTCCTTTAAAAATCGGTTCACTAGATACAATGTTTTTTTGACATAAGGTCCATCTAATCCCATCCCAAAGTATCCGTGAATTGCATCATCTATTCTATAAATCTGCACTTCTATTCCTGCATTTTTTAATTGATTCCCATAAATTTCTCCTTCATCTCGCAATGGATCATTCTCTGCTGTGATAACTAGAGCCCTTGGTAGTTTTTCTAAATCTGTTGCAATGATTGGTGAAAAATATGGATTCTCCCTATCTTTTTCACTTTTCTCATAGAATGTCAGATAATCCTGCATCTTTCCTGCCGTCAATCCGTACCCACTCCCTTTACTACGAACAGATTCATATGGAGAATTTTCGCTATAATCATTTCCAACCGCTGGATAGATTAACACCTGGTTGCTACACTGGAACTCATCTCGGTCTCTCCCCATCATACATACCACTGTAGTTAAATTTCCACCTGCGCTATCTCCCATCACTGTAATATCTGTCGTATTAATAGCATAAGTAAAAGTATCCGTACAAACAGATTTTACCACCGTATAACAATCTTGTAACCCTATAGGGAAGCGGTATTCTGGTGCTAAGCGATAATCCACGCTTATTACCATATACTTTGTAACGCATGCTATTTTATCACATATTCGTTCGTAATTATCAATCCCATCAGTAATCCACCCGCCACCATGTATGTATATAATAACTGGCAATTGGTTTTGCCCTTCTGTACACAGCCGCATCGTCTCTTTATCCGGAAAAAATATTCTCACTGGAACTTCATACCCTTCGTTATTCACCGAAGTATCTATTTTCTTATGGAAAAATTTGCTAAATCCTATTGCTTTCAGATCTGCAATTTTTCTTGCTTCTTCTACATTTACGCTATCTACAGAACATGCCCTTAGCACTCTTCTAATTACTTTATGCATATATCACCTCTATAAACATAACAAAATCCTTCATCGCAACTTTCTCATTCTTATGAATTATAAAACCTCGTTCTTAAATAAGAACGAGGTTTACATTACTTTATTTTACCATTCCCACCACAATTTTGCAAAATTTTTCTTATAAAAATCACAAACAAGGTAGCGGCTATGATAGATGCTGAAATATCTGCTATTGGTTCTGCATAGTATATTCCTCTTACTCCAAAAAAATTCGGAAGTATAATAGCCAACGGCACTAATAAAATCACTTTACGTAACAATGCAATCGTAAGCGAGATTCGTGCTTGCCCTAGTGCTAAGAATGTACCTTGACACCCCATAAGTATTCCTATTGTGAATGTTCCCGTGAAAAAAATCGGCATCATTTCAACTGTCAAATCAAATAATTCTTGGTTGCTAGTAAATAACCCTACTAATACTTGCGGTGCAAAAAGTGCAATACTACTTATTGACATAATAAACCCAATGCAAAGAATCAATAATCGCTTAATTCCACCTACTACTCGTTCTCGATTACCTGCTCCATAATTATAACTAAGAATTGGTTGAATTCCAGATGACAGTCCTTGTGTTGGTACCATGACGATTTGCATACAACTCAATAGAATCGACATAGAGCCCACATACACATCTCCTCCGTATTTTTGCAATCCTGAATTCAATGTTATCGTCACCAAACTCTCTGTACTTCCCATAATAAATGGCGAAATACCAAGTGAGGCGATTTTCTGCACCATGGATTTCTTTAGCCTAATATTTTTTCGTTGTAGCAAAATAAGACTCTTTTTCGAAGATAGGAATTTCACTACCCACAATGCGCTGCAGGCCTGTGATACAATCGTAGCAATTGCTGCTCCTTGTACACCCAATCCAAAACCGAAAATCAAAATAGGATCTAAAATAATATTAATTCCTGCCCCAATAAACACCGATAGCATAGCTATCTTTGAATTTCCTTGTGCGCTAATATACGGATTAAGTCCAATAGCTAGTTGCACAAAAATAGTTCCCATTAAATATATGGTTATATAATCTGAAGCATATCCTATCGTTGCATCACTTGCACCAAAAGCATAGAGAATCGGAGTCTTAAATATCTGAAAAAACAGGGTCAATGTCACTGCAAAAGTAAGTAACATTGCTACGCTAGTACCTACTACTTTTTCGGCTCCTTTCGCGTTTTTCTTCCCCAATTCCATCGCTGCTATTGGTGCACCCCCTGATCCCGCAAAAGAGGTGAACGCAGTAATCAACGTGATAATCGGAAAGGTCACTCCTATTCCTGTAAGTGCTACATCTCCATAACCTTCAATATGACCAATATAAATTCGATCTACAATATTATAAAGTAGATTGACCAATTGTGCTGCCATGGACGGTATGCCCATAATCAAAATAAGCCTATTCAGACTTTCCGTCCCAAGCTTATTTTCTTGTACTTTAGATGTACTATCATCACTCTGTGTTCCTTGTATAGCCCCTTCGAAATTCTCACTATCTATTTTTATATTTTCTTTCGATTCATCTCTTTCTAACATGCTATCTTCCTCTATTCATTCTACATAGATTTAATTATAGCACAAAAAAATAAAAACGCTCATCTCTTTTCTTATTTCTCTTTATTTCTACTTATTTGCATTAAACGGTTTATATTTCCATTTATTTTCATTAATTTTTACTGACATTGAGATAGCTTCTTCCTGTCAATGTCCGATTAAACATCACCGAAACAAGTGTAATAACTGTGCCTATGATAAATCCCCAAAGTCCAAAGAGTCCTGTCAATATCAAAAGTAAAAGGCGCATAAACTTTAATGCATATCCTAATTCGAAATTAGGTTGGGTGTAATTTGCCACTGCTACAAAAGCCATATACAACATAATTTCTGCATTAAACCAACCTGATAATACGGAAAACTGTCCTAATACAATCCCTGCCACTATGCTAAGAGGTGTACTCAACATATTCGGTGTGTTAATCGCCGCTAATTTCAATCCATCTATCGACGACTCTAGTATAAGCAATTGCAATACAATCGGGACGTTTACTGTATCTTGGATTAGAATAAATTCCAATGCTGGCGGTACCCACTGTGGATTCTGTGTTAATAATACAAAGAAGGGAGTCAAAAATAATGTGACAACTGTAATAATCATCCTAGTCAATTTTAAATATACATTTGTAATAGTCGGGAAATAGTAGTCGTTTGCCTCTTCTACCAAATCCAAAATAGAGGTTGGGAGAATCATTGCTGATGGTGAATTATCTACCAGTATCACTACTTTTCCTTCTAGCAGACATGCTGCCGTTGTGTCTGGTCTTTCTGTAAACTTAAATTTAGGAAACGGATTGAACCACTTTCTTGTATATAATTCATTTGCTAAGCTCTGTTGGTTCATTGGAAGTGCATCTACCGTAATCTCATCTAATTTGTATAAAATTTTATTCAGAACTTCTTGATTTACACGATCCTCGATATAACAGATTGCGATATCTGTCTTGGACATATTTCCTACTTCTTTCATCTCCATGACCAACTTCGGACTACGAATCCTCCGACGTATTAATGCCGTATTAAATACAATTGTTTCTACAAATCCATCCCGCGACCCACGTAAAGATTTATCTTTCTGTGGTTCTTCTACACTTCTAGCAGGATAAGTTCTACAATCGATAGCAATACATGTATCATATTTATCAATAAATAAACAGGTGACTCCGGACAAAATATTTTTAACTACTGTTTCATAGTCTGTCAAAAAATCGATTTCTGCATAAGGCAAATACAGTTCTGTAAATTCTTCTACTGTTAAGGGCATGTTATTTTCTGTAGCCGCAAATAGTGCGGGCATAATTTTCATCAGTGCTTCATCCTTCGTAAATCCATCTACGAAGTATAAAATGCTTGTTCTACCACCTACAATTATATCTCGTTGTAATAAATCAAAACTTTTTTCTAGTGGTAAAATTCTACCCATTTCTTTTTTATTTTCTAATATAGATTCCTTGATTTTTATCAACATAAAAACTACCCTCCTAAAATACTAATATTTAGTATTCTCGAAGAGTAGCCATATTATTCCTATTAAAAAACATCTTCAATCGCTTTTATTTTTTCTAGTTCTTACTTGTACTTCCAAATCCACCATTTCGTATCTCTGTTGCATCATCATCTACCGTAATTCCATACTCTACAAAGATGCCTTGCATAAATCCACTACCAGCCTCTAGCTCTACTATCTTTCCTTCATTTGTATCATTTGTCAATTTCGCAAAGATATGACCTTCATTGTCTGAGTAGAAATAATCACTATCTATAATTCCCACCGTATTATTGAGTTGTAATCGGAATTTGAATCCCAATCCACTTCTTGGATAACACTTAAGCACCCAATTTTCTTCCATTTCACAACGAATTCCTGTCGGTATTTTCACCGTTTCTCCAGGTGCTATTACGAGTGCAATCGGTGTATAGAAATCATAGCCCGCCGAACCTGTAGTTGCACGTTTTGGTAATTTAATATTCTCATAAATTTCACTAACACTACTAGCCTGTTCTGGAAATGCGTCCACAAACCCTGCTTCAAACTGTTTATATGATACTTTATGAAATTTTGCTATTTTTTGCATATTCTCTTCTCCTCGAATTATCTTTCTGACCTTTTACAGAACTTTTCTGCTCTTGCTAATGCATCATCAATATGGGTACAATAGTTCTTAAGCCCTACTTCCTCTACAAATCCACTTTTCTCCATTACACGCATTGGTTGCTCTGCCACATGTGAAAACAGTAAGATAATCCCCTGTTTCTTGCATACCTTTAACAGTGCTTCCATCTGACGGAGTGCTGACATATCCATAGATGGAACATTTCTCATACGCAAGATAATGACCTTAGTATGCTTATCTTTATATACTTTCATAATCTTGTCCGCAGCCGCAAAGAACATCGGACCTTCCATTTCATAAACAAGGGTTCCCTTTGGCACTGATTTTAATTCGTCATTCACACTAGTGTCATAAGTCCATTCTTTGACGTCTGTAACTTCTGACATTCTTTTAATCAATAAAATTGCTGCTAGTAATAATCCTAATTCAATTGCTACTACTAAATCAAATACTACTGTTAATATAAATGTTACTACAAGAACAATACTGTCACTTTTTGGAGCTTTCTTAATCAATGATAAAAATTCTCTCCATTCAGACATATTATATGCCACCACAAATAAGATAGCTGCAATTGTAGGCATTGGTATTAAAGCTGCATATGGCATTAATATTACAAGAATTAATACTAACACTATTGAATGAACCATCCCTGATATCGGCGAGCGTCCACCATTCTTTACATTCGCTGCCGTTCTTGCAATTGCTCCTGTCGCTGGAATCCCTCCAAACAATGCTGAAGTGATATTTCCTGCACCCTGCGCTATTAACTCCGCATTCGGATTATGTCTATCTCCTATCATACCATCTGAAACAACCGATGATAATAATGATTCAATTGCTGCTAAAACTGCTATTGTAAATGCATCCGGTAATAGGCTACTTACCAAATCATAATTCATATCCGGAAGCGATGGTGTTGGTAGTTGATTCGAAATCACATAAAGACTTCCAATTGTATTCACTTCTAAGTTCCCGAATTTCACAATCGCAATTCCCGCAATCACGGCTATCAAAGATGCTGGTATTTTTGCATTGATCTTCGGCCATGCAATCAGAATAACCAACGAAATCATCCCTACGACAAGCGCCATAATATTTACCGTCGACAACGCCCCTAGACAAGCTTCTAATTTCTCAATCGTTTCAATTGGCGTGTCCGTGTAAGTAAGCCCCATAAAATCTTTAATCTGTCCAATGACGATCGTTACTGCTATTCCTGTGGTAAATCCCGTTACAATTGTAATCGGAATAAATTTGATTAAATATCCAAATTTACAAATTCCCATCAGTACCAAGATAATTCCCGCCATAATAGTCGCTGTTGCTAGTCCTGCAATTCCTTTCGTTGCAACTATTCCTGCCACGATAGTCGCAAATGCTGCTGTCGGCCCTGATATCTGAACTCTGCTTCCCCCGAATAATGCAATCACAAACCCCGCAAAAATCGCTGTATACAAACCTTGTTCTGGCGACACTCCTGAAGCAAGTGCCAATGCAATCGATAATGGTAATGCGATAATCGCAACGATTACTCCCGCCACTACGTCTTTTCCAAATTGTTCCTTCGAATAGTCTTTCATTACCTCTACAATTTTAGGTGTATATTCTTTACTAATATTAATTTTCATTTTTATTCCCTCTCGAGCTAACTGCCCTTCTAAATAACTGTTCTCTTATGAATTATTCTGCAAATACATCTTGACTGATCGTCTTTACATTCACTCCATTCACTTCTATATGGTCATCCACTGGTATCACCAAACATTGGCGCCCGTCTATCATCCTTGTCTCAACCAAATCTGTACGTTCTGGATTCACCTTAATCATTACATCAGGTGTCTGTATTTGAAACTTCTTCGGTTCTGCAATATTCGTCGCCATCAGGGTTTGCTTCTCTCCTACAATCATTTCATACTGTTGGTCAAATGTCTCTAGTTGCTCCTGCGTTACTCCACTATGCTCTAATAACCGCTTCACATCTGGCTTTGATAGTTCTATTGGTTCTGGATTGTCTTTATTCTCCTCTAACAATTCATTGAGATTTTCATGCACATTTCTTATGATTTCATAGTCACACTGTTCTCCCAGTGTATCTTCTAATACCATATTAAAATTATCTTTCTGATCACCTGCCGTCATCGGTATTTTACTTCCTAATACCGTGTCGATAAATCCGCCTTGTAATTCTTCTGGTTTCTTTGAGTAATACATAACGCTATGAATATCAGTATTTCTATCCGTAAATGCTGGAAATAAAAATCCCTTCATCGGTGCATCAACTATCCAATCTCTTGTACGCTCTGTTATCAAATTATTCTCTGTATTATAGCTAAGCCCCGGTTTCGACAAATTCACTGGACAAATACTACACAGGATATGCTCATACATATAGTCTGAGGCATCCTCCATCATAAGTCCATCCCTTGACTTACTTGGTATATCATATACCGCATGCATCAATACAATATAATAATTCTCTGCATATTCATAACTCGCTATCACCTTATCATAAAATTCTGCTAATAACATTTCATCTTGTAACTTGCTATTTCTTAATTTCAATAAAAATGTCTGCGTACCTTCTTCTCGCTCCTGCTCTAATGGAAATTCCATATGTAATAAATTCTTCCCTATTGTTCCTGAAAGCGTCTTCTTAAACATCTCAAAATACTTAAACTCTTCTTCCTCTGGCAACGAAAGAAAGGCATTCATCCACTCTGTGACTTTCTCCTTCTCATGATTCACATAGCACCCACAAATACGAGTAATTGCGCAATTAGCCGGCGAAAATTGTTTTCTTATCTCTAACACTTCTTTTTTATTCATACTCTAGTCTCTACTCTCTTCCGTTATTTCTTCACATAATCCTTGTATTGCTCGTTCAACCACTCAATCAACAGCTCATACCCTTCTTCCGTAAAGTCAAATTCTCGCTTTACTTTCTGCTCCTCTGATGTTGCATCTATACAAAATGGTTCTGGCCAAGTAATACCTACTAAGGTAAAATTAGGCTTTTCCCCTGTTCTTGTAATACAAAATCTCATGCCATGGTAACTTCCATAGTACGGATCTTTGTAGTTGAAATAATTAAATATTATAGGTCGTTCAATCATATACTCTTCTCCACTCCTATATCCACTCTTACTACTATTTCTAACCAATAAATTTTATCACCCTTGTAGAATTCTGTCAAACGCTCATTCGTCCCCTCCCTAAATTTCCCTCTTGATTTTCGAACAAATGTTCTGTATAGTGATACTATCATATTTTCAAATGGAGGTCTAGTATGAATTCAATTATTTTTCACGTAGATGTTAATAGTGCATTCTTAAGTTGGGAAGCTGCCTATCGTATTCACCATTTAGGAGCAGCCCTTGATATTCGTAGCATTCCTTCTGTTGTGAGTGGAAATAAGGAATTACGTCATGGAATTATCCTAGCCAAATCCATTCCTGCCAAGAAATTTGGGATCCAAACTGGAGAACCTATTCAATCCGCCTTGAAGAAATGCCCTGATTTATACACTGTGCCACCTCATTACAACCTTTATCAGAAGTGCTCTATTTCATTCATTAATTTACTCAAAGAATATTCTCCTGTTATTGAGCAATACTCTATTGATGAAGCATTTATAGATGTCACGCCTATCATCACCCACTATGACAATCCATTTACTTTAGCCAATATCATTCGCGAACGCATCCATCGTGAACTTGGTTTCACTGTGAATATCGGTGTTTCAAGCAATAAAATTTTAGCAAAGATGGCTTCTGATTTTCAGAAACCTAATCGTATACACTCCTTATTTCCTGATGAAATTCAGGAGAAAATGTGGCCGCTTCCTGTCAGCGATTTATTCTTTGTAGGTCGTGCAACGCTTAAAAAAATGCCATTGCTAGGAATCTATACTATTGGAGATCTAGCGAAGATGAATCCTACAATCCTTCGACAACATTTAAAGAAGCACGGCGAAGTGATCTGGCATTTTGCCAATGGAATTGATACTTCTCCTGTAATCGCTTCACACCCTGCGAATAAAGGATACGGAAATTCCACCACCATTGCCTTTGATGTAACTGACCGTGCGACTGCTAAAGAAGTCCTATTAGCCTTATGTGAGACAGTGGGAACTAGATTGCGCAAACACCAAGTAAAAATCGAGGTAATATCCATTGGAATCAAGAGTTATGATTTGCATTATCAAAGTCATCAAATAACGCTTCCTTCTGCTACTAATATCACAAAAGAAATCTATCAATACACCTGTCAGCTCTTTGATGAACTATGGGACGGAACTCCTATTCGTCATCTAGGAGTACACACGAATCGTGTTAAAGATCAAGACTTTATGCGACAATTTCATCTATTTGATCACACAGATTATACGCGTTACGAGACGCTAGACCAAACCATTGATGCTATTCGCCAGCGGTTTGGCAAGGATGCCATCAAGCGCGCCACCTTTATAGACACTCCGATTGATCACCTAAGTGGAGGCATTTCACGGGATAGACAATCCGTAGATTATAGCACGTTAGAAATCATATAGCATGAGTGGATACTAGCAATAGAGATTACTAGCAAAATGAATAGAGTAAAAGAATAGGAGGTTTCTATATGGGTACTACTATGGGAATGGGTATTGGAACGAATACAGATACCCCTGATGAAGGGCGTATTCGTGGTGCTCAAGTACCTGTTGCTTGTGGTGTTTGGTTCACTAGTACTGGACGCACCATTCCAAAGTTAATTAAATATGAAAATGAAGATGGTTCCTTAACAACGCTGTCACAGTTTAACATTCTTTACCAAGAGGAGAAGCATTTCTGTGGTATCCCTACAATGGAATATCACTGTGAAGTTATTCTCAATAACCAATGCTATCCTTTTTTATTATTACATTATATTGAAGCTAAAGAATGGAAATTATGGTGGAAATGTTTGCCGTAGCACGATGGCTGAATTTATTCTGAATGCTTTCGCAAAAGATGTCTTAGACAGTTGTAAAGGGTTTCTAGCATCTGTATCATCACAGTTGCTAGAAACCCTCTATATTATATGCTACTTCTCATTGTATTTCTTGTATCATTATCACACCAGCGGTATCCTATTTATTTCCCTGGATAGATAATTGCTGAATCTAAACGATATCCTTCAATTGCTTTGCGTCCCTCTAATCCAGCTAATTCAATGAGTACTACTACACCTGCTACAATACCACCCATTTCTTCAATTAGTTCTATCATCGCTTTTGTCGTGCCACCTGTAGCAATCAAATCATCCACAAGAAGTACTTTTTGTCCTGGTTTAATAGAATCTTTGTGCATTTCAATTACTGCAGTTCCATATTCTAGTGCATATTCTTTTTCAACTGTCTCACATGGAAGTTTTCCTTTTTTACGAATTAAAACAAATGGTTTTTGATTATTATATGCCATTGGTGTTCCAAAAATAAAGCCACGTGCCTCCGCTCCAGCTATCACATCATACTCAAGATCATCTACCATTCCTTGCATAGTATCAATCGATAAACGTAATCCTTCTGCATCTTCAATTACACTAGTTACATCTCGAAATATAATGCCTTCTTCTGGAAAGTCTGGAATACTTCTTACATATTCTTCTAATTTTTTCATTGCTATCATTCCTTTCGTGAAATCTAACTACATTATAGCTATTCCATACCCAAAAATCAACATTTGTCTGGAATCTTTAGTACCACATTCCTATAATCATGCACCATATTGGAATCATTACCATTGATAATATAGTAGTAAGTACAACACACTTTGTAGCAAATTCTGCATCTCTATTATATTTTACGGCTAGTATTGCTGTTGTGGTTCCTGCCGGCATTGCTGCTAATAGGATTGAAACTCCTGCGATCAATTCTGGAACACCCGCTAACTTGCACGCAACAAAGACCGCCATTGGAATTAAGATTAATCTTAATATAGAGAACTTCACTGTTGTTTTTGTTATCATTGTCTTCATATCACCCTCTGCTAAGATAACCCCTATTAATAGCATAGTAAACGGTGTTGAACAAGACCCTAGACTAGATAAGGTATTACTAATCGCTGTCGGTAATTGCACCTGCGTTATCATCAGAAGCATTCCTAAAAATACGGTTACAATACAAGGATGTGTCGCCACTTTCTTCACCAACATCTTTTTATCTGTAGTCTCTGTATAATAACTAAGTCCTGCTGACCATATGATAATACGGAGTGGTAACAAGTAAATAGATGCATATAATAATCCTAGCGAACCATATACACCTTCTGCGATTGGATTCCCTAAAAATCCTGCATTGGAACAAATCGTTCCATATTGAAGAATGACTTTTTGATCTTTGTCATATTTATTAAACAGAATTTTTGATAAAAACAAACAGAACAAATGCAAAACACAAGAAATAATTAATATCAAAAATCCTTGTTGTAATATTTCACTTGAAAATTCTATATAAAATGCCATTACAATACTACATGGTAATAATAAGTTAATAACTAGCTCTGTAATGACTGTTTTATCTTCACTTTTTATAATGTTTAACTTACGTAATATTGCCCCAATTCCCATCATAATAAACATCATAATTTGTAAATTCAATAAATTCGTAAAATCCATATATTTCCATTCCTCTTATCATTCTTTATCTTTTTTGTTTTCTATTATTTGTTTCGAACTCACTCACTTGCCTTCTATAATCATGATTCTTCTCAGCTAGGCTGCAAGAATTTCTTATAAGTCATATCAATCATTTTTGCACCGACTGGCGCTGTAATCAAAATCGCTACTACAGCAACTGTCAACACTATATCTCCACAAGCAAGTCCCATAGACAACGGTAATCCACCAATTGCTGCTTGTACCGTCGCTTTTGGCATATATGCAAACGCTGTAAATAAACGTTCCTTTTTATTTAAATCAGTTTTTATCAAGCAGACAAACACTCCTACCATACGAAATCCTAATACACATACAATCAAGACAACTGCCATAACTCCAGCCTTTAATGCATACTGGATATCTACTGTTGCTCCCACTAATACAAATAGCAAAATTTCAGCGCCTACCCATAATCTAGAAAACTTCTCTGATAATCTCTTTGCCACTTCATTTTTACGTTGCTGCAAGGTAGCTCCCAGTGCCATAACCGCTAATAAGCCTGAAAATCCAATCATTCCACTCATAGAATCTTCTATTGTCACAAGAAAGAATGATGTTGCTAGTATCAGAAGCACTTTTTCACTATCTCTCATATGTATCTTTGTAAACAATAACGTAAGTACTACCCCTACAATCACTCCACCTACTAGACCTAATATAATCGAAGTTGGAATAACCACAAAACTAGCCGGTGTTATTTCTCCACCTTGTGCGAGACCTGTGAATGCTGCAAATAATACAATAACAAATACATCATCAACCGATGCTCCTGCCATAATCATTTGCGGTATACTCTGCTTTGTTCCATATCCAGTCTCCATCAAAGTCAGCATTCTTGGTACGATAACTGCTGGTGATACAGCTGCCACTACTGTACCCATAATCGCTGCTTCCAATATTGTAATTCCAAGGAACATTGGTGCTAACAGTACCATTCCTAGTATTTCAAGACACGCTGGAAGAAAGCACATCAAAACTGCTGGTCTCCCAACCTTCTTCAAATCATAGATATTGAGATTTAAACCTGCTCTTGTCAAAATAATAATCAGAGCAATCTTCCTAAGCTCTGCTGAAATTCCTAATACACTAGCATCTAATACATTCAATACATAAGGTCCTAACACTATTCCTGTAATTAACATTCCTAGCAAACTTGGTAATTTCCCTAATTGTAATACTTTCCCTAAAATCATTCCTACCACAAAAATAAAAGCTAACGATACTAACATATCTAGACCCTCCTCATTTCTTGTCGTTTTAGATATCGATAATATGCGACACATAAAACAATCTGAAGTACGGTAGACGACGGTGTTGCAAGCCCTACCATAAACAACGTCGAATTCGGTAAGCTGCTTATAAGAAACGCCAATGGAATCCTTACGCCAAACGCTCCTACAATTCCTTGAATCATAACAAATTTCGTCTTGCCTAATCCATTAAAATATCCTGTCATACTAAACATGATTGTAACAAACACCGTATCAAATGCATACGCCTTCAAATATTCCACTGCCGCTGCTGAAACCGCTGCATCTGCAGCAAATATATTGGTTAAAACATGTCCATGGAACACACAGAAATACGACATTACTAACCCTATTGCGAAAGAAATTCCTATTGCATAAAACAACCCTTGTTTCGCACGTCGATCCTGTCCTGCGCCATAATTTTGTGCAACAAATGCCGATAATGACTGCATAAAGGCTCCTGGCACTAGCATGATAAAGCCAGTCAGTTTCTCTGTCACTCCTACTCCCGCTGATATTACAACTCCCATTCCATTTACAATAGCCGTGATTGCTAAAAATGAAATATTAACCAATCCACTCTGTAATCCAATTGGCACTCCTAGCATCAGCACCTTTTTTACATATTCCTTATGAAAACGAATGTATTTCACTGAAAATGTAAATGGCAACTCTTTTCTCCTTATAATGATGAGAGAAATAATTACACTGATACTCTGTGCCGTAACTGTTGCTATCGCCGCTCCTGCAGCTCCAAGTTGAAATCCTGCTACTAGAACCAAATCACCGATCACATTACAAACAAAGGCAATCCCTACTGCGATTAAAGGAGTTTTAGAATCTCCAATCCCACGAAATACACTTCCCAAGATATTATAGGCAATAATAAATATCGTACCGCAAGAACAAATCATAAGATATGTGGATGTTTGTTCGATTGATTCTGCAGGTGTTTGCATAATACTTACAAAGCTTCCATTCAATATCAGTAAAACAACTGTTAGTACCCCTGCAATTGTTCCAAACAGTGCTATGCTAGCACCCATAATCTTTCCACTTTCTTCTGCTTGTCCTGCCCCGATATATTGTCCTAGGAGAATCGTAGTCCCCATCGCTACACCTGTAATAATATTGGTAATCGTCTGCATCAATTGACTTCCAATTGTAACGCCAGAAACATCCGCCACACTTCCAAATCGACCTACTATCAATAAATCCACAGCGCCATAAGCTATTTGCAAAAACAATGCCATCATAATCGGTATCGTGAATTTCAATAGTGTAGGTAATACTTTTCCTTCTGATAAACTACGTTCCATATTGATCCCCTTATTCATTTGTATTCAATTCATAAGTATACATCAATCAAACGTTTTTATCCAATCAAATTATGACTTTATTGTTTTTTATACAGTACGCTTAGATTCTAAGCGCATTCTTCATGTTTTTTACATACTCGCTGATATATGGGATACACGCTTCTCCATGCTCTGCACACAATTTCACAATAGCAGATCCCACGATAACCCCATCTGCATATTGAGATATTACTTTTGCTTGCTCCGGTGTAGAGATTCCAAATCCGACTGCACAAGGTACTGAACTATTCTCCTTCACAAATTGCGTCATTTCACCAATTCCATTTGCAAAGCTACTTCTCGTTCCGGTTACCCCTAACGAGGAGACACAATAAATGAACCCTTTTGCTTCTTTTGCTATCAATGCCGTACGATTCTTAGAATTTGGTGCTACTAAGGAAATAAATTCCACACCATATTTTGTGCAAATGCTATCGAATTCCCCTTTTTCTTCATAAGGAACATCTGGGAGGATTACGCCCGCAATACCAATTTCTTTTGCTCTCTTCACAAATCGCTCTATGCCATATGAAAATAATACATTTGCATAGGTCATAAATACTAATGGCACATTCACCTTATCTCGCAATTTCTCTACCATTGCGAAAATATGGTCTGTCGTAACTCCCTGCTTCAATGCTCTTTCATTGGCTGATTGTATTACTACCCCTTCTGCTGTTGGATCTGAAAACGGAATCCCTAACTCAATAATATCTGCTCCTGCTTTCTCCATTTCACAGATTAATTGCGCTGTAATTTCAAGTGTTGGGTCACCACATGTTATAAATGGTATAAATGCTTTTCCCTTTGTAAATGCGTCCTCTATTCTACTCATATATATCCTCTCCTCTATATCTTGCAATTGCTGCACAGTCTTTATCTCCACGTCCTGATAGGTTGATTACCATAATCTGATCTTTTCCCATATCTTTCGCGATTTTCATTCCATATGCCACTGCATGGGCACTTTCGATTGCGGGTATAATCCCTTCCATTTTCGATAAATATTCAAACGCATCTACTGCTTCATCATCTGTCACAGCCACATATTCCGCACGTTTTATATCATGCAAATGAGCATGTTCTGGACCGATTCCTGGATAATCCAATCCTGCTGAAATAGAATATACTGGTGCTATTTGTCCATACTCATCCTGACAGAAATAGGATTTCATACCATGAAAAATCCCCACACTCCCCGTTCCAATTGTAGCCGCAGTGTCAGGTGTATCTACACCGCGCCCTGCCGCTTCACAACCGATTAGTCTTACATTTTCATCTCCAATAAAATTGTAAAATGCCCCCATTGCATTAGACCCACCACCTACACAAGCTAGGACTGCATCTGGCAATCTATTCTCCATTTCCATTATTTGTTCTTTGATTTCCTTAGAAATTACTGCTTGAAAATCTCTTACTATAATAGGGAACGGATGTGGTCCCATTACAGAACCTAATACATAGTGTGTATCATCCATACGTCTCGTCCACTCGCGCATAGTCTCTGATACTGCATCTTTAAGTGTTGCCGTTCCAGAAGTCACTTCGTGTACTGTAGCACCTAATAGTCTCATACGATATACATTAAGCGCTTGACGCTCTGTATCCTCTTTCCCCATGTAAATTTCACATTCCATATTCATAAGCGCAGCGGCGGTCGCTGTTGCCACCCCATGTTGTCCCGCACCTGTTTCTGCTATAATTCTTGTTTTCCCCATTTTCTTCGCTAACAGCACTTGCCCCAATACATTATTAATTTTGTGTGCTCCAGTATGATTCAAATCTTCGCGTTTTAGATAAATCTTAGCTCCACCCAAATCTTCTGTCATTCGTTTCGCATAATATAATCTTGATGGTCTTCCTGCATAATTATTTAATAAATCTTCTAATTCCTTCTGAAATATTTCATCGTTCTTATAGTACTCATACGCCTCTTCTAATTCTACAATTGTATTCATCAATGTTTCTGGAATGTACTGTCCACCATGTATCCCAAATCTTCCTGCTTTCATATAACTTCCTTCCTCGCTCTCTTTGTAAATAAGTCCATTTTTTTCAAATCTTTCGTTCCATCTGTTTCTACACCACCAGATACATCGACTGCGTAGGGTTTATATCTTAATGCTTCTCCTACATTCTCACTATTTAATCCCCCAGCGATAAAATAGGATTTTGTAAACTTTGCTTTTTCTAAAACACTCCAATCAAATGTAAGTCCAGTTCCACCCGTTCCATGATCTAATAATAGAAAGTCTACTTTTGAATCTTGCCACTTTAGGATATCTTCCACACAGGTAACATTAATCGCTTTTATAATAGGTGTGGTAGGGAGATTTTTTTTCAAATACAATATATCTTCTTCTGTTTCTTCCCCATGTAGCTGTACGACATCAATTATTTTTTCTTCCACGCAATATATAATATCCGCCTTTGTGTGATTCACAAAAACTCCGACTACCTGAATCGATGTATCTAACTGATGCTTTAGTTTTTGTGCTTGCTGTACCGTGACTTGTCTTCGACTCCTTGCAAATACAAATCCTATATAATCTAAGTTCAGCTCATTCGCTTTCTCAATTTCCTCTAGGCACCTAATTCCACAAATTTTCACTTTTACCATCTGCTACCACCTTTGTTATCCATTCTCCTAATTCACTATTTTCCTTTTAATTGCTTCAAAACAACTGCCTTATTTGGTGCTCTCATCAATGTTTCTCCTATTAGTACCGCCTGCACTCCGTGCATTTCCAAATGTTCGATATCACTTCGGGATTTCATACCACTTTCCGAAACAAATATAACCTCCTCTGGAACTATGTTGCGTAATCGTACACTGTTATTTAAATCCATTTCAAATGTTTTTAAATTGCGATTATTTACCCCTATAATTCGTGCACCACAAGTGAGTGCTCTTAATATTTCTTCTTCGTCATGGGCTTCAAACACAACCGAAAGGCCCAGTTTTTCAGCAATTTCAAAGTATTTATCGAGTTGCTTATCCGTTAAAATAGCACAAATCAATAAAATTGCATCTGCTCCCATAGCTTTTGCCTCATATACCATATAATGATCTACAATAAAATCTTTTCGTAATATCGGAATCGATACTTCCTTCGCTATTTCTTCTAAATATTCATCTTTTCCTTGAAAATAATACGGTTCTGTCAAGCAAGAAATCGCACTAGCACCCGCTTCTTCATACTCCTTAGCTATTTGAAGATAGGGAAAGGATTCTGCAATCACCCCTTTGGATGGAGAAGCTTTTTTTATCTCACATATAAAAGACATTTTTTTATTTTGCAATGCCTTCTCGAAAGCAAACGGTCTCTTATATACTGTCATTGCTTTGTATTTTACTTTTTCAATACTCACCTTACGTGATTGTTCTTTGACTCGTTTTAACGTTACTGCTGCGATTTCTTCTAATATATTTTTCTGTATATTAATCACATCACCATTGTCATTACGCATCTATTTTCTCCTCATTGGAACAGCGAATAAATGCTTCTAATTTTTCATGTGCTGCTCCTGAATCTAATAATTTTTCTGCTAGTCGTACTCCTTCTACTAAGGTATCTGTCTTTCCTGCAATATATAATCCTGCTCCTGCATTGAGACACACTGCATTTCTACAATCCCCTTTTTCACCTTCTAGAATCGCTTTTGTAATGCTTGCATTTTCTTCAGGCGCCCCCCCTACTAATGCAGCTTTTTCACATCGCACATATCCGAATTGCTCTGGTGTGATTTCATAGGATTCATACGCTCCATCCTTCACTTCACATACAGTCGTTGGGGCACTCATAGAGATTTCATCTAATTTATCCTGTCCATACACTACCATTGCTCGCTTTACACCTAGATTACAAAGTACTTTCGCCAATGGTTTTACTAATTTCTCATCATACACACCCATTACTTGCATCGTAGCACCTGCTGGATTTGATAAAGGTCCTAATATGTTAAAAATCGTTCTAAATCTCAATTCTTTCCGTACACCTGCTACATATTTCATTGCCAAATGATATTTCTGTGCAAACAAAAAGCAAATGCCTATTTCTTCTAGAATCTCTTTGCTGCGTTTTGGTGTGATACTAATATTTACCCCTAAAGCTTCTAACACATCTGCAGATCCAGAAAGGCTAGAAGCCGCTCTATTTCCATGTTTTGCAACCGGTACATCCCCCGAAGCAATTACAATAGAAGAGGTTGTCGAAATATTAAATGAATTTGACTGATCTCCACCAGTCCCCACAATTTCTAATACTTCCATATCGTGTAGCAATCGCACACAATGTTCTCGCATCGAAGCTGCTGATGCTGTAATTTCTTCGATTGTTTCCCCTTTGATAGCTAAGGCTGTTAAATAAGAGCTAATCTGTACATCACTTGCGATTCCCCCCATAATCTCATCCATTACATCTTTTGCAGTTTCATAGCTTAATGTTTCATTCTGACTTAATTTGATAATTGCTTGTTCAATCATGCGATTCCCTCCAAAAAATTCTTAATAATTTCATGTCCTTGTGGTGTCAATACGGATTCTGGATGAAATTGAACTCCGTATACTTGATATTGTGTATGTTCTACTGCCATAATATCTCCCGTGTCTGTCTGAGCTATGATTCTCAAACACGCTGGTAATGTCTCCTCTATTGCCGCTAATGAATGATATCGTGCCACTTGTAATTTTGTATTCATACCTTGAAACAATCTACTTGTCGTATCTATTGTAGCAATCGATGTTTTTCCATGCATCAATTTACTGGCATAAGATACTGTGCCACCATAGGCTTCGCAAATTGCTTGGTGTCCTAGGCAAACCCCTAATATCGGGATTTTTCCCCCTAATTCTTTCACGACATCCTCGCATATTCCCGCTTGTGATGGATGCCCTGGGCCTGGTGATATAAAAATAGCCTTCGGTTGCATTTCCTCTATTTCATCTATTGTTATTTTATCATTTCTCACTACTAAGATATCCGCATCTATAGACCCAATCAATTGATACAGATTATAAGAAAAGCTATCATAATTATCAATCAATAAAATCATATATCAATCCCTCCTTCTGCCAATTTGAGTGAAACGGTCATCGCCTTTGCCTTGTTAATACATTCTTGGTATTCATTTTCTGGTACACTATCTGCCACAATTCCCGCTCCTGATCTAACAAAAACTTTTCCATTCTTAGCAAATGCCAATCGTATTGCGATACAAGTATCCAAATTTCCTCCAAAATCGATATATCCTACCGCACCACCATAAATTCCTCTTTTGTTATTTTCTAATTCATTGATGATTTCACATGCTCGAAGTTTTGGAGCTCCAGACAAGGTTCCCGCTGGTAGAATCGAATCAATTGCATCTAAAGCATCTTTTGAATCTGCAATTTGACCAGTAACTGTAGATCCTATATGCATTACATGAGAAAACTTCTCAACACTCATATATTTTTCTACTTCAACCGAACCAATTTTACTTATTTTCCCTATATCATTTCTTCCTAAATCCACGAGCATATTATGTTCTGCAATTTCTTTCTCATCGTGTAATAAATCGAATTCATTCTTTTGGTCTTCCGCTACTGTTTCACCTCTCGGCTTTGTGCCTGCCAGTGGAAATGTGTATAGTTTTTGATTCTCTAATTTCACCAATGTTTCTGGTGATGCACCTGCTATTTCCACATCATCACTACTAAAATAAAACATATAGGGAGAAGGGTTCATCGTTCGTAGTGCTCGATATACATCTAAGAGACTTCCTTCAATCTCCGCTTCCAAACGATTCGAAAGCACCACTTGAAAAATATCACCTTCATATATATATTGTTTTGCTTTTCGAACCATGTCACTGTAACTATCTCGATCAAATAATTGCTTAATATCACTTTTTAATCGAAATACGGGAGTTTCTGCGATTTCTCCTTTATTTAATATAGATGCCATTTGGTTTAATGTTAATAATCCCTTATTATAATTTTTCTCTAATTCTTCTGTTCGAATATTTACAATTAAATTGATTTTCTGTTTATAATTATCAAAGACGATTAACTTATCAAACAACATCAAGTCTACATCCTTGAAGCCCTCTTCATCTATCGCATCTAATTTCAAGCTTGGCTCCGCATATTTGATGTAATCATAAGAAAAATATCCAACTAGCCCTCCTGAAAATGGTGGATAACCTTCTATAACAGGCGCTGCATTTTCTTTCATTATTTGGCGAATAATTTCTGCAGGATGACTTTCTATCGTCTGCGCCATCGCCTCTGTTCTTAGCTGCACTTTCCCATCTGTACAAGTGAATTCTAGGATTGGATCATACCCTATAAAGGTATAACGTCCCCATTGCTTAGATGCCTCTGCGCTTTCAAGCATAAAACAATGCCTACTGACATGTTTTAATTTCTTAAGTGCCATAATTGGTGTAATGGTATCTGCGTACAATTCCATCAGCAATGGAATTCTATGATATTTCTGTATTGCTTGAATTTTTTGTACCTCTTCTAACGTTGGTTTTACCATGAATCTTTCTCCTCTCATCCTCTTTTTCTTCTTCCCTTCACTAAAATAATCAACGTAATACGCTCTGTCGCTTAGCTTGATTATTGTCTTGGCATAAAAAAACGCCCTCGACAAATAAAATATTTGCCAAGGACGAAATTTATACTTCCGCGGTACCACCTTGATTCACAATCTATACTCCAATTGCGCTCTTACTAAGATTCTATCAAATCTCTGACAACTGACGTGTGCCTTCCGTCGTAGAATACTCGGTTAAGAAACCTTTGACTACGCCCTCCGTGGTCCATTTAATAATCTGCGTTTCACTTGCTCTCAGCTACACAAGCTCTCTGTAGATGCACAACTATTTTTATCTCCACTTCATCGGTTTAGTGTATTAAATTAAAATCAACTATACTATCTCTTTGTTTTTTTGTCAACAGTTTTTTATGTTCTTATTTTAAAGCATGTCTAAAAACTCCTGTACTGGTACTGGCCTAGAAAAACAATATCCTTGCCCTATATCACAACCTAAGACTTTTAATAATTCCAATTGTTCCTCTGTTTCAATTCCTTCTGCCACAGTCTCTATCTCTAGTTCTTTTGACATACGAATAATATTTTTCAAAATAATAATGCCTTTTTCATTATCCAAGGTGTCACTAATAAATTTTTTATCTATCTTCAACACATCTACCGACATCTCTCGTAATCTATGAAGCGTAGAAATACCAGTTCCGAAATCATCCATAGATATTGTGAATTTCAAATCTTTCAACACATCTATTTGTTTCACTGCTAATTCAAATCGATCCACCAATGCACTTTCTGTAATTTCTAGATCCAATTGTGTTGGCTTGACTCCATGTGCTCTTGTTATGTGTACTAGTTTTTCTACCAGATTTGGTTTCAGCACTGTAAACCCTGATAAATTCAAGGAAATCTTCGGCAATCGTTCACTAGCATTTTGTTTAATAAACTCGCATACTTCATTTACCACATAATAGTCTAATTTTTCTATGAATCCATTCTTCTCAAAAATAGGGATAAATTCATTCGGAGGAATAATTTTATCTCCTTGAATCCAACGCACCAACGCTTCTGCTCCTACTATTTCATTTGTGCGCAAATCTACTTTCGGTTGATAATACATCTTAAACTCTTTCTGAGTAAGTGCATTCTCCATTTGTGCAACAATCTGATTTTTTGCTGTTCGCTTCTTATGCATCTCATCTGAGAATAAATAACAAGTACGTCCAACTTCTGATTTCCCGATATGTCTCGCATAATTTGCGCAGTTAATCATATAGTTAATGTTCAAATTTCTATTTTCAACAAAATAAATACCCATACTGAAGCTAAAATAATAATTATCTCCTAATGCCTCTTTTAGCTGCTGAATCAGTACACTTTCATTTTGCATCGACGCATAAATCACACGCTCCAAGTCCGAATTATGTTCCACTAGCGCCAAGAAATTATCAGCAAAACAGCGTGTTAAAAGAATTGGTTTATGTATAAAATTCTGCATATATTGACTAAATTCCAGCAACACTTTCGTTCCTGCATCATATCCATAGAACTCATTTATATACTTAAAATTATCCAAATCCACAGAAATGATACTATACTCTCTACTCATATCTGTACTGATATATTTTTGCGCTTCTTCAATAAATTTATGTTCTGTAATCAAACCAGTAAGACTATCATAATTCAGCTTACGTGTATCCCCCATCTGATCTTTATAATTCATAAATAAAAATATGATTTTTGCTATATGAGACACAGTTGCGCATTCATAAGGTGTCCACTCTCTGTCTCTATTATACTCTGTCACTTCCAATAAGTATCGTATTTCATCATCATCATTTTTAAGGTAACACTGAAGAATAGCCTTTACACCTCGTTGTCTTAATTTAGTCTGGATCATCTCATTCTGGATGTGGCTAATATCTAAAATCTGCGCTACCCCTTCTTCTATGATTTCACCTAAAAGTATTTCAAAAACGTCCATAGGAATCGGTTCAATAGGTTCGCGTGCTACCATCACATCTTCCTCATACCATCGATACAGATTCTTATAAAGTCCTGTTTCTTTATCTAATGCAAATATATTGAACCCTTGTGCTTTCGTAGCAGTGCCAAGCAGTGCTAATGCAGACTCAATCGTTCTATATACCGTGTCTGCTTTCAAAAACATTGCAAACACTTCGCCAAGCAATTCGTAATTAAACTCTTCCTTTGAGCGTAGGGCTGCCTGTGCCTCTATCTGAAATGCTTTTTGCATTGGATATTCGATCTGATCCCTTTGCCTTGTTTCCGTCTTTTCTGCCTTTTCTATTTCTTGAGTGTTATTTGAGTTTTCCATCTTCGTTATCTTTCCAATAGACTCAATTGGTACCCCTTTTGTGTCATGCAAAATTATACATTCTACATGAAACCACTCATAGCTTCCATCGGGCAGATATAACCGCATCGTCTGAGTACCAGCTACTCCCTCAAACATTTTACCCACATATGCCAAATAATCTTCTAGGTCATCCTCATATATAGAATTTGAGTTTACCAAAACCTCAGGAAAGTTTTCCATCCTAGAAGGTAATCCAAATTCCCTTGCTAAAGCTCCTGTATGTTTTACTACATGTGTTTTCAAATTCAAGCGAAACAATACGTCCGATGTCAATTTCTGAACAGCTTGAAAATATTGCCGTTCTGCATTAATAGACTCTATCATAGATATCCGTTTTTCAATGGAATTCAATTCACAATATAGCTTTTCTCCACCATCTAACTGTTTCAATTGATTGCATTCAAAATAAAACCAAGCATTTTCTCCGTCTGCCACATTCAATTGAACATCTAGAAGGCATCTCTCATTCTGCTCTATTTCACTTCGAATCGTCTTCATATAATCTTCGCGTTTTTCTTTCACAAACGTATCACGCATACAGTTCTGAAATTTCGCACGAAACCCCAAGCAATCCGTTCCAAATATCTTAAAAAAAGAATCATTAGCATATTGCACGGTATACTCTGCATCATTATTTAATACCAACATCGGTTTTACTGTAATCGCCATCAATTGCATCATACTTATATCTGATTCTACTTGCCTATCCTCTTCTTTTCTTTTCCCTTCAAGCATATCCATCCCCCTTTGCTATCAGCAAAATTTGATAACTAAATACTATAGTTCATATGGTGTTTCTTGATATACGTAATAATTAAGGTAGTTACTATATAAATTATTCGAATGTGATCGCCAAGAAAGTATCGGTTCCTTTTCTGGATCATTATCTGGATAATAATTAAACGGCATCTCAATTGGCAACCCTTTACTTACATCGCGTTTGTACTCTTTATCCAATGTCATACGATCATACTCAGGATGTCCAGTCACAAAGATTTGTTTCCCATTCTCTGCAATAATCAAGAATGCACCCGCAACGTCTGACTCTGCAAGTATTTTCAAATTCTCATTGGCACGAATTTTTTCAAGTGGCACCGTAGTATGTCTTGAATGTGGTGCATAGAATATATCGTCAAATCCACGTACTAGCGGTGTTTTTCTATTCGCTACTTTGTGTGGGAAAACACCAAACACTTTCTCTGGTAATACTTCCTTATTGATTCCATAATGATGATACAATGCAGCCTGTGCTCCCCAACAAATATGCATCGTAGATGTTACGTTTGTATAAGTCCAATCCATAATGTCTTTTAATTCTTCCCAATAATCTACCTCCTCAAATTCCATCTGCTCTACAGGCGCACCTGTAATAATAAAACCATCAAATTTTTGGTTCTTAATTTCACTAAATGATACATAAAACCGATTTAAATGGCTTTTAGAGGTGTTCTTTGATTCGTAACTGGATACATTCACAAATGTCACATCTACCTGAATGGGTATATTCGACATTGCACGTAAAATTTGCAATTCCGTATCCTCTTTTAATGGCATCAAGTTCAACAATCCTATCTTGATGGGACGAATATCTTGTGTCGTAGCACGTGCCTCATCCATAACAAATATATTTTCATGTTCTAATTGTTCCTTTACCGGTAAATCATTCTGCACTCGTATCGGCATCTATAATTTCCTCCTTCATTCATTCCCTTTAGTATTTTTTATTCTATAGAATCTTTATGTTCTGCCAGACTCTCTAATTCTTCTTCCTTCTCTAATTCTTTATGGATTTTATATTCTTCTGAAGATACGAATTCCCCCGTAGACGCATCCACATAGCTATATTCATCGTATATTTCTGAAGTAGTAGGTAAATTTTTCTTTTCTAGTTTCTGATTAATAAACAATCCTACGATATAATAAATCACAGCAAACGTCGGTACTCCTACCAACATTCCAGGAAATCCAAACAATCCTCCAAATAATAAAATAGAAAACACAACCCAAAATGCACTCAACCCAGTAGAATCACCTAGAATTTTAGGTCCTATAATATTACCATCTACTTGTTGCAATACAATAATAAATATTACAAAGTAAACCATCTGAATTGGATTCTGTAATAAAATCAAGATCGCACATGGTACCGCGCCAATAAATGGGCCAAAATATGGTATCACATTTGTCACTCCAATAATTACACTTACTAGCAATGTATATGGCATATTGAGCGCAGAAAGTATCACAAATGTAATCACTGCTATAATGGCTGAATCTGTAATTTTCCCTATAATAAACCCGCCAAATATTTGATTGCTCTTCTTCATAATATGAAGTGTAGCATTTGCAGTCTTAGCTGGTAACAATGCATAGATTGTCTTCTTACACTGACCTAAAAAAGTTTCTTTGGCATAAAGAATGTATATGGAAATAATCAGCCCCATGATAAAATCAAAAATTCCATTGATAACTGCAAGTACCCCAATTGTCACATTTGACATAATATAATTCATCTGTGACATCAAGTCATTTTGAATCCAGGTACGAACAAAATCAGCGCCTTCATTAAATGCGTTTTCCAATAATTCCACTACACTGCCATCAGTAATCTCTATGGTTTCCAATGATCCGATGAATAGATTAATCTGGTTCGGCAAGGTGATCATTAGACTTTGTACACTCTCCACCAATTGTGGTATCAACATACTAATCAACAAAAAAATCAATAATAAAAATACGATAATTGAGATAATGATTCCTACTACTCTACTAATTCGTTTACTATCACAAGCTACTTTCCACTTTTCATCCAACAATTTCTGCATACTATTTTCTACTTTTACCATAATCGGATTCAGTAAATATGCAATCACAGCACCATAAATTACCGGTGATAACAAGCTAACCACTCGTTCAACGCCATCAAATAAATCTGTAAATCGTAAAAACAGAAAATAAAATACGATACTAGCTGCTACAATCAAAAACGCACCTAATCCTTGTGATATCTGCTGTTTCAATTTCAACGGTCCTTCCTCATGAAGGTTTGGTACTTTATCATAATACTCATCTGTTTTACGTTGTTTAATCATCACAGTCCTTAAGACAATCTGTCTTTCCCTTTCCTTTTCAGTAGGTATCCCCTGTCTGCATTTTCTTTTTTTAGAAATACTAAACCTTTCATAATTTTATCATATTTTATATTTTCGGTCAACGAAAGAGAAAAGAGACTATTTATAAAAAACCTCTTGATTTCTCAAATGTTCTTTATAAAAAGCCTCTCTTTTCCAACAATATTAGAACGGTAATGCACTACGTATTAACATTGACATTCGCAAAAACTAGCACATTCTGTTTCACAACATTGACAGGCATTGCTCCCTTGTACTTCCACTGTTCCTGCCTGACACTCCCCTGCTGTATTAAATTGGCAGTTAGACGCATTACAATGAATTTGTGAATTCAAGGTAGCAGATTTTGCTGAATTACTATAGCTAGTCATTGCACTATCCGCAAAACTGCTACAACATGTTTCCGCCTTTGCTTTAGCTCCATTTCCATCGATATCAATACTTCCTTTGTCACAACAACAACATTTATTGTGTACACAGGTTTCTACTGTACATTTTAATTCTGGCATAAAAATACCTCCTTTTCATTTTAAGAATCAGAGGTATTATTTGTATTATTCATTTTTTTATTCAATTTTCTACGTTTTTCAAATGATTTCCATTTTATTTCTTTTGCTGTCCATCTGCTTCTACTTGAATTTCACGTATTTCTTTCGTACGAATTTCTTTACAAATATCATTTACAAATGTATCTAGTGGCTTTTGTCCTTCATCTCCTAAATAGCGGCTTCTCACTGATACGACTCCTTCTGCTTCTTCATTAGCACCCACTACTAACATATATGGTACTTTATGAAGTCTTGCATCACGAATCTTATATCCTATTTTTTCTCCTCGCTCATCTACTGAACAACGTACACCATTATTTTTCAATTCCTCTGCCACTTTATTTGCATACTCATGATATTTTTCTGAAATAGGTAGTACTTTTACTTGCTCTGGACACAACCATGTAGGGAATAGCCCTGCATATTTTTCAATCAACCATGCTAATGTACGTTCATAACATCCCATTGATGTACGATGAATAATATATGGACGTTTCTTTTCTCCATCTTTATCTACAAATGTCATATCAAATCGTTCAGCAAGGAACATGTCCAATTGAATCGTAATCATCGTATCTTCTTTTCCATACACATTCTTTGCTTGAATATCTAATTTCGGTCCATAAAACGCAGACTCTCCAGTTTCTTCTGCATAAGAAACTCCAATATGACTCAAAATGTTTCTCATCATATCTTCTACTTCGTCCCACGCTTCTCTTGTTCCTAAATATTTGCTCATATTCTCTGGATCAGATAATGATAAACGATATGTCACATCCTCTGCAATCCCTAACGTAGTCAAACAATATTTTGCCAAATCCACACAGCCTTTAAATTCTTCTTCCATTTGTTCTGGTGTTACTACTAAATGTCCTTCTGAAATCGTGAATTGGCGTACACGTGTCAATCCATGCATTTCTCCTGAATCTTCATTTCTAAAAAGTGTTGAAGTCTCACCATAACGAAGTGGTAAATCTCTGTAGCTCTTCTGGCTTTGTTTGTATACGTAGTATTGGAATGGACATGTCATTGGTCGTAGCGCAAATACTTCTTCGCCTTCTACTTCTTCATCTCCTAATACAAACATCCCTTCTTTGTAATGGCCCCAGTGATCTGAAATTTCATACAAATCTTTTTTAGCCATAAGCGGAGTTTTTGTTCTGACATATCCTCGACGTGTCTCTTCATCCTCTATCCAGCGCTGTAATTCCTGCATCATAATTGTACCATTAGGCATGATGAGCGGAAGACCTTGTCCGATAACATCTACTGTCGCAAAAATTTCCATTTCACGTCCTAATTTATTGTGATCACGTTTTTTCACTTCTTCTAAATGCTCTAAATATGCATTTAATTCTTCTTTTTTTGCAAACGCTGTACCATAAATACGAGATAACATTTTATTCTTTTCACTACCTCTCCAATATGCACCCGATGAAGAAATTAATTTGAATGCCTTAATATTTTTCACACTCATCATATGAGGCCCTGCGCACAAATCCACAAAACCACCTTGATCATAGAATGAAATCACAGCATCTTCTGGAAGATCTTGAATCAATTCCACCTTATAAGGCTCTTCTCTTTCTTCCATAAATTTGATTGCTTCTGCTCTAGGTAATTCAAAGCGTTCTATCTTGCTACCAGCTTTAATAATTTTCTTCATTTCTTTTTCGATCAACACTAAGTCTTCACTTGAAAATGGCTCATGCTCAAAGTCATAATAAAATCCTGTCTCAATAGATGGTCCTATTGCCACTTTGGCTGCTGGATATAAATTCTTAACTGCCTGCGCCAAGATGTGCGATGTGGTATGACGAAGCGCAGCCAAACCTTTCTCATCATTTGCTGTTAGAATATTTAGTTCACAGTCCTCTGAAATAACTGTTCTAAGATCTACAACTTCTCCGTTCACTTCACCAGCTGTCGCCATTCTTGCCAATCCTTCACTAATATCAACAGCAATTTCATATACAGATTTATGCTCCGCATATTCTTTCAATGTTCCATCTTTTAATGTGATTTTCATTTCATACCTCTTCTTTCTTTATTTTCTCTTATTTATTTGTTCTGATTTATTTGTTCTTATTATTTTCGTCTTAATATTTCTATAAAAAAAGTCCCTTACAGAAACTACTCTGTAAGGGACGACTAAATCGCGGTTCCACCCTAATTGTATCTAACAAGATACCACTTAATGACTATAACGGAGTCACCGGACTGCTTTACAGTCACTCAGAGGTAGTGTTCAAATACACAAGTAATAAAAGGTTCTCAGCATCCCTTTCTCTCTGGAATCATTGTTGTATCCTACTCTTCTCTTCTACGTTTTACTATATAGATTTTATCAATGTTATGCGTTTTTACCACAGCATTTCTTATATTTCTTACCACTTCCACAAGGACAAGCATCATTTCGTCCAACCTTAGCTTCTTTACGAATCGTACGAGATGCTTTTTGCTCTTTATATAATTCTGCTTTTTTCTCTTCTGTAAAGATTTCATCCCATTGTGACAATTCATACAACCAATCAGCTTTTGCATCTACCATATTCTTATATAACACTTCTAAATCCATTGGAAGACTAACTACGGTATCTTCTTCCATAGTCTCAATTGGGTTTGCCTCTTTCAAGCTATCATTGATACCATCCAAAAAACCTACCATGGTGAATACTTCTATCTCATATTTTTCAGCAAGTTCTTTTACTGTTCCTGTAACTACTTCTGTAGGATTTGCTAGAAGTTGCTCATAAATACCTTTTTCAATATCGAAATATGTACCCCAAAATTGTTGTAATTGTTGCTGTTGTGCATTCTGATTATAGGCTTCTTTTCTCCATTGTTCTAATAAACTCATTTAATATACTCCTTTGTATTTCATTTTCGTAACTTTTATTATATACTATTTAAGAAAATAATTCAAAAGCTTTTTGCAATATAAAAAAGCAATCAAACAATAAGGATGGTTTCTATGAAAAAAACAAGACGTATATTCGCAATAATCGGCATCATCTGTCTAGTAGCACTCTATGCTAGCACTTTGATTTTTGCACTCATTGACACAACGACCTCATTTTTTTACTTCAAATGCTCTATCGCCGCTACAATCTTTGTTCCTGTGATGCTGTATGTTATGGCACTCGTATACAAACAAGGAAAAAATTCTGATTCTGTATCTGATGAAACATCTGATTCTACTGACGATGCAACGAATCAATCTCATAATCCTATCAATCATTAATTATATTTTATAGATAAAGTTCTACTAGTTCATAGATAGAACTTTTTTCTTTTTTCTTTTGAATCACACTGGTTTCTTGTTTTTTTATCTGTTTTCGTTTCAATAGATATGCTTCCATGGAAATCACTTCGTTTCCAGTATTCATGCGTTTTTCTTGCATACTTTATACCTCCTGTTATGTTCTAGCCTCGCATATACCGACTCTATTATTCTATGCAACTGGCAGTCGAATTATTACTACTTTTCGCTTCTACATAACAATCATATACATAATTTATGAATACTTTATCTCCATTTTCTAAAAAAATACTTAATGGTTTATGAGATTCTAATCATCTTATCAAAAGATAATCTTAACTTGCGATATGCTAAGAAAAACAAAATGAAGCTAGTCATCCACGTAAGCGGATACGCCCAAAATACGAGCGTCAAACTATTAGTGAAATACATCACGAGTTCAATATATGCTACACGCATTACACACCAAATTCCTAACATAATAAACATCGGTGTTTTTGCTTTCCCTGCCCCACGCATAATGCTAGATACTGTATGAGCATATGCTAGAAAGCAATAGAACAGCGCGTCAATATGAAGTTTCATAGCTCCGACTGCTATCACGTCTGCACCTCCACCGAACGCTCCTATCAATGTCGGAGCAAATACAAAGGCTAAAATCCCAATCACCTCTACACTTATACAGGATAATAATACGCCAAAAGCAGCTCCCTTTTTCACACGTTCTACACATCCTGCTCCTAAGTTTTGACTCACAAAATTCGTCAAAGCCATACTAAATGCTTCTATTGGTAAGAATACAATCCCTTGTAATTTCGAATAGGTCCCTGTTCCAGCCATCACGACTGTCCCAAATGAATTGATACTTGATTGCACCACTACATTTGCAAATGCTATGACAGAGTTTTGTACTCCTGTAGGAAGTCCAATCTGAATCATTTGCTTTAATAGTGACCAATTATAATCTCTTTTCAAATGCTGGATGCGAATACTATTTTCTTCCAAATTCATCAATCGATACCACGACAATGCTGCGCAGGTTCCTTGTGCCAATACTGTTGCTATGGCTGCGCCTCTCACCGCCATTCCAAAGATTCCAACTAGTACAACATCCAGTATAACATTCACTATAGATGCCACTACAAGATAATGCACCGGTCGCTTACTGTCTCCAAGAGCTCTGCAAATTCCGCACATCGTATTGTAGATTGCCGTAAATAATGCGCCCATAAAATAAATGCGGATATAAGCAACTGAATCCTCGTATATTTCACTCGGTGTACCCACCATCTCTACGATAGTCCTTGCACCTAGTACTCCACTTATCGACAACACAACTCCACTCAACACGCCAAAAATAACGGCTGTGCAGATTGCTTTGCGAACATTCACCTTATCTTTCGCACCAAAATAACGTGCAATCACCACACCCATCCCTTGATACATTCCACCAAAAAAACCAATAAATAAGAAAATAAGTGTTCCTGTGCTTGTAACTGCTGCTAATGCGTCATCTCCAGCAAAATTCCCCACAATCAATGCGTCTGCCATATTATAGAGTTGCTGAAATAAGCTTCCCAAAAAAATTGGGAAAGCAAACAATAAGATACTCTTTCTGATACTACCTTCTAATAGAGATTCATTTCTAACTTTCATGGCGCCCTCTGTATGTTGCTTTTATTAAAAAACCACTTGAATCAAAAACATATATAACACTGTTCCTATTCCAATACTCAGCAAATTATTCCGTTTCCACACGTGTAGACCTATCACTGTTATAACCGCTATTGCCTCTGGGATCCCGTGCGGATAATTAAATACTGTAGTCCCTTTTAGACAATACACTACTAGCATCCCTATCACGGCTGGTGTTAATACTTTTCCCAAATATTGTATAATAGGTGGTATTTCTTTTCCTTCTGGAAACAAAAGGAACGGAGTCGCCCTTGTAAGAAATGTAACAACCCCTACAATCAAAATTGTAATCAATGACATCGATACACTTATCGGCATACTTAATCCTCCTGTCCTAGTTTTCTTTTACTTGCAATTAATATCAATATAATAGAAAGCATAGCTGGTAATACAAATTGGGATGCTCCAAAAATCTGCAAACTAATTATTGCACAAGTAACCCCCAATATTTCTGGAATTCTATTTTTCTTATTCATCCATTGCTCCACAAAAATCACTATAAATAAAGCTGTCATCGCAAAGTCAATTCCTTCTGAATTAAATGGAATATACATTCCCATCAAACTTCCTATAATAGAACCTGCCACCCAATATGAATGATCCAATAATACGATAGCAAAATTGAATTTATCAGCTTCTACCCCATCTGGTAGTTCTGTCGTACATAATAATGAATATGTCTCGTCTGTCAACCCAAACACCGCATACCATTTTTTCCAGCCCATTCCTTTGAATGCTTCTAATAATGATAAGCCATAAAATACATGTCTGATATTAACCATCAATGTCAATACTACGACTTGTACTAGTGAGAATCCTGGCACAAAAAAATTCACTGCTAAATACTGACCAGAACCAGCAAATACCAGCACACTCATAAGTGTTCCCCAAAACACATTGTAACCTATTTCTGCAAACATCACTCCGAATGCAATTCCTATAAACAAATACCCTGTCAAAACAGGTATTGTATATGGAAACGCTTTCTTGAATGCTATTTTATATCCCTTCATTCCATTTCCTCTTATCTATTTGTATTCGAGATTTCCTTCTTTATAAGGAATACACACCCAGGCGGGGTCGAACCGCCGCACCTGCCTCCGGAGGGCAGTGCTCTATCCACTGAGCTATGGGTGTACATTAACCTTATAATAATATCACATTCCTATTTTCTAGTAAAGTAAAGTTTCTCGTTTAATATCATAAAAATATGCATGATTCGATAAAATTTCTTCATCCTCCACTTGTGTCTCATTAATTTCTTCTATCATCGTTTCCAGCTCTTCTTTTGTAGGGGATTTACTAACTGGAACAATAATCACTTCATGAATACTACTTGGTAATATGTAGTAACTTTCTCGAAAGCACTTAGCGATACGCTTTAATTCTCCTTGGTACAAAATGCAATTCGCCCCTAAATTTCTATGTATATTTGTTAATACATACATCGCATCTTCTAATTCTAGCTTTTCACATTCCTTATCTTCGATTACTTTTTCGTTTATCAATTCCTCCATCACAGATGTCATACTCTGTAGTCTAGCAGGTAGAAGTCTCTCTGCATTTTCCATTGCTTCTTTATACAATGCATTCTCTGCAACTCCCCATGCCTCCATATGTTCATTTTTCACCAACATAGTAGCTGTACCTTGGGGTGTCTCTTCTATTAATAGATAATAAACAATTGCCAAGTCCAAATATCTGCGATGTGGGCATTCTTTTAATAAACCTTTGTTCTTTCCATAATTAATTAGTTTGCTCACAAGTCGTACTCTAACCCAATCATATTCACGATATCTCTCAACATTCCATGGCTTTGTCAGTTTTACTTCCCCATACAATTTGATAATCAAATGTGCTATCTCCGCAATCGTGTTCCCTAATTGATACATTTTATAATATTCTTCTAGATAAATAGCAGGTGTTACATTACTCTCTTGTGAGCATATCGCGATTCCTATCCTCTCCTTCCCATTATTTTTCTTTGCAGCATGAAATTCAACCCTCATATCCTTCCCTGCCAATCTTCTTACTTCTTCTGTCGTCGCACTTACAAAATCACTATATTTCATTCTAGTCTCCTTATTGTATGCGCTTACCAAATTTTGAAATCTTGCACGAACTGTGCTGAAAATGTAAAAGTCTGATGCTTTTACTTGAGTAAATATTATGTTCTATTATTATATCTAACTTATCATTATTTTGCAATCATATAGCACTTATTTTTATGATTTTCAAACTTTTAATAACTATTTCTTTTGTTCCGCTCAACTAAAAAAGAAGCTATTCGCTTTACATAGTGATATGTAAGAAATAGCTTCCTCAATTTTATACTCTTGACAAGTACTCTCCTGTACGTGTATCAATCTTTAATTTGTCACCTTGCTCTACAAATAATGGAACATATACAATCGCTCCTGTCTCTACTGTAGCTGGCTTTGTAGCTCCTTGTGCTGTATCACCTTTGAATCCTGGCTCTGTCTCAATGATATCTAATTCAACGAATAAAGGTGGTTCAATCGCAAATACATTTCCATTGTGTGAACAAATCTTAACAGATTCATTCTCTTTTACAAATTTCAATGCATCTCCAATTGCATCTTCATTTAATGCGATTTGTTCAAATGTTTCTCCATCCATAAAGTGATATAATTCACCATCTGAATATAAGTATTGCATATCTTTTCTTTCGATGTGTGCTTTAGGGAATTTCTCCGTTGGTCTGAAAGTCTTTTCTATAACTGCTCCAGAAATAATATTTCTTAATTTTGTTCTAACGAAAGCTGCACCTTTACCTGGTTTTACGTGTTGGAACTCAAGAATTTGAAAAATATTGTTTTCTATCTGAAGTGTAACACCGTTCTTAAAATCTCCTGCTGAAATCATTACTGATCCTCCTTAAATTGTTTAACTACCTTACATTTTATAATACATTTCTTCTTTTTTCAACCTTTTTTTCTTTCTGATAAAAATACAAAACAATTTTTTCTAAATATCTTTTGAGTACAATTTGAATCTCTTCTCTTGGATCCATAGGCTTCACTAATATATTTCGGATTCCCGTGCGTTTCGCTCCGTATACATCTGTGAATAATTGATCCCCTATAAAGATGGTATTGATCGTATTTGTCCCCATCATTTCCATAGCTTTCTTATAATTTTTAGTGGATGGCTTATGCGCATTCGACACATACTGTACTCCTATTTCTTCATTAAACATCTTAACACGTGGTTCCTGGTTATTGGAAATCAAACAACTTTGCATCCCCATCGTTTTTAATTCAGCGAACAATTTTTTTGCTCTTGCATCCGCTTTTGCTCCATGTGGAACTAATGTATTATCAATGTCAAATATTACTCCTCTAATCCCTTCTTCATATAAATCTTGAAAGGAAATCACATAGGTAGATGCAACATATGCATCTGGAAAAAAACATTTAAACATTTTGCACCCTCTCTAATATCTCCGCACAAATATCTTGCACTCGTTTTCGATCTGTTTTCACGACAATTTTCGCTGCTTTTTCATATAGTGGCTTTCGTTGATTCATAAGCTCTTGGATATATGCAACATTCATATTTCCATTGAGCAAAGGTCTATTATTATTATTACAAACTCTTCGATATGTAGTGGCGGCTGATGCGGTTAATAATACCACAATGCCAGCCTTATGCATTTCTGCAAAATTTTCATCCCTTACAACAATTCCACCTCCACAAGAAATAATTAAATTATCTCTAGCTTGCAGTTCGATCAATAATGCCGTTTCTTTATCCCGAAAATATGTTTCACCATATCTTTCAAAAACTTCTGGTATACTCATCCCTTCACGTCCTGCAATTTCTCTATCCATATCGATGATTTCCATACCACTCATTTTCTTTAATTTTTTTGCTATTGTAGTCTTTCCTGATCCCATAAATCCTATCAGAAGAATATTACGACTCATCTGTCATTCCCCCATCTATTCTATTTATATTGCTGAATTCAAAACTTGCGCAACGAGAAATAAAATCAAATATCTTCTTATCTTTTCTGTAAAATACATATCGAACACGTCCTGCTGGATTTTCATGAACAAGTCGCACCATTTCACCATGTTCTGGCGCGCGAAGTCTGTGTCCTTTCTCGTCTAATGCCATTGCATAAATACGAAACTCTCCTTGCTTGATGCCGATACTTGTTTTGCTCTTCTGCAAAATCCTCGCTCCACGATAAGTCGCAATTTGATATTGTTTCCCTCGATAAAGTATTTGACAAATCACACCTGTAAAACTAGTTTTCCCCATAGGAATATTTGCACTTGCAAGCATAAGCGAATGATTCCCATTATATTGGAAATTTGTCTGAGTCCACAAATATTCTGATGGAAATGAAGTACCTCTGTCCCCTTCGATATAGCCTGTTCCACCACTGAGTTCTGTCGCTTCACCATTCACATCAATAAATCCACGAATATCATGATTCATACTAATAATAACATGTTTACATTGCATATTTTTAACAAATTGGAATGGTCCCATAATATCAGATTCCAACTTGGTAAAGCTTCCATATTTTATATTACATGCCACTTCAAATCCATCAAAATCCAATTTTACACGGCAGCCTTCGCTGCTGAACCGATTGCTCCCAATTTTAAAATCAAATTGATTCCCATGAAAATAGCACTCTCTTATATCAAATCTCTTGCAATACGAGCCTTCATTGGTAATGAATTGGATATACGCACTCTCTTCTCCTATTTCATCTACATGGAAAGATACTACAAAAGAAAATACCATTGCTCCGATCTGATGTTTGAAATACCATCCTTCAAACGATCCACTTCCGCTTTTCGCATGAAATCTCTTTTCCATACTCTTGTTCAATCTTTTACTTACATTATTATACATATTACCTCCATGTCGCCCTTCTTATATTCTTGGTATTAGGGTTAACAGACGCCTACAGATTATACACTTTTTTACAGACTCTCTAATTCTGATACCCAAAGTCTCGCACTTGCATCACTTGGCATTCTCAAATCTCCACGTGGAGATACTGCAACAGATCCTACTTTAGGTCCATCTGGTAAGCAAGAACGTTTGAATTGTTGACTAAAGAATCTCCAATAAAATGTTCGTAACCATTTCTTAATATACTCTGCATCATACACACCTTCAAACGTTGCAATCGCTAATCTATAGATTTTTTTAGGTTCGTATCCAAAACGTAATATAAAATACAAGAAATAATCATGTAATTCATATGGTCCTACCAAATCTTCTGTAATTTGTGCAATCACTCCATTTTTGGGTGGTAATAATTCTGGACTAACTGGCGTATCTAATACATCAAGTAGTATTTCTCGAATCGACTTACTATCGCAAATATCCGCCTCATATCTCACTAAATGTCGCACCAAAGTTTTTGGCACCGACGCATTAACACCGTACATTGACATATGATCTCCATTATACGTTGCCCAACCAAGTGCTAATTCAGACATATCTCCAGTTCCAATCACGATTCCATTTGTTTGATTTGCAATATCCATCAATACTTGGGTGCGTTCTCTCGCTTGTCCATTTTCATACGTCACATTGTGTAATGATTCGTCATGCTTAATATCTCGAAAATGCATACGCACTGCATCTTTGATATCTACTTCACGCAAAGTCGCGCCTAGTTCTCGTGTTAGATTGCATGCATTCTGATAGGTTCGATCTGTAGTTCCAAAACATGGCATCGTCACTGCAGTTACACAGCTTCTATCCATACCAAGTAAATCAAAGGCTCTAACCGTAACAAGTAGGGCCAATGTAGAATCTAAACCACCTGATATTCCAACTACTGCGCTTTTGCACCCTATATGCGCCAAACGTTTTTTAAGTCCCATCGCTTGAATCGATAGAATTTCTTCACAATGTCTCGCTTTTTTTTCTTCATTGCTAGGCACAAATGGAGTTCTAGCAAAGGCTCTTGTAAGCAATGTATCTGTCTTCTCTGTGTGGAATGTTACTTTTGGCAATTCCATGTCTTCTTCCAGTTGAAATGTAGTATTTTTTCTGCGTTCTGATACCAATCTCTGTACATCAATTTCTGAATAAATCGTTTCATTCACAAATCGTTTTGCTTCTGCAAGTACTGTTCCATTTTCTGCGATAATATTATGACCGCCAAAAACCACATCTGTGGTAGATTCTCCTTCTCCTGCATTGGCATAGACATATCCTGCAATTAATCTAGCCGATTGTCCTGAAATCAAGCTATTACGATATTCTGATTTCCCAACACCTTCTGTGCTAGCTGAGCAATTGACAATAATAGTCGCTCCATGCACTGCTGCACGTACACTTGGCGGTGTCGCTGCCCAAACATCTTCACAGATTTCTGCTGATACAATTAGTTCTTCCATTGCATCGGATTGGAATAAAATATTCGGTCCAAAAAGAACACTTTGTCCTAAAAATTCTATTTTCTCTACAAAACGAGGTCCTTTTGTATATTGTCTCATCTCGTAAAATTCACCATAATTTGGTAAAAATGTTTTCGTCACCAACCCTAAGATTTCCCCTTGATTTATAGCAACTGCTACATTATATAATTTTCCTGTAATCGAAAGTGGTGCACCTATGAAAAACAACGTATCCATAGTTCTTGAATGTACTACTAAGTCCGCAATGGATTCTCGTACTCTACGCAATAATAAATCATGGGTAAATAAATCACCACAAGTGTATCCTGTTAGACATAGTTCTGGAAACACCGCAATCTTTACTCCTTGCTCCCAAACCTCTGTCATGCCTTTACATATCTGTTCTGTATTGTATACTACATCAGCAACTTTGATAGTTGGAGTCACTGCTGCCACTTTGACAAATCCATGCTTCATAACACTACATCCCTTCTGCTAGAATCTCTTTCAACTCATCTACATTAAATATATATCCTGTACTACAAAAATCGCATCTTGCTTCTATCTCTTCTCCATCCGCTATCATCGCTTCTAATTCTTCTTTCCCTACAGTCATAACCGCTGTACGTACCTTTTGTCTAGAACAATCACACTCAAACTTCGTCTCAAATTTATCAGTAAATTCTACACCCAACCCTTTTAATACTTCCCCTAGGATTTCTTCTGGTGAAAGACCTTTTTCCAACATATTTGTTACAGTATCAAGATTTTTTAAATTCTCCTCTAACTGCACAATTGTCTCTTCTGATGCAAATGGCAATAATTGAATAATAAATCCTCCTGCCTGTTTCACTGTATTGTCACGCTCCATCAATACACCGAGTCCTACCGAAGAAGGAATCTGTTCTGATGTGGCATAATAAAACGTCAAATCTTCTGCGATTTCTCCGGTCTGAAGCACCGCCTGCCCCATGTAAGGTTCTTTTAATCCCATGTCTTTGATTACATTCATAAACCCAATCCCTACAGCTTCTCCAACATCTAATTTACCATTCTTTGCTGGCAACATCACAGCTGGATTTCCCACATACCCTTTCACTGTTGCCTTGCTGTCTGAAATCACTGTCATGCCTTCTAGTGGTCCCCCTGCTTTGATCTGAAGCGTCAAAACATCTTTCTCGTTCTTCATCATACTTCCCATCATCGCACCTGCACTAAGTAAACGTCCTAATGCTGCTGTTGCTACAGGACTCGTATTATGATGTTGTCTCGCTATCTCTACTAATTCTTTCGATGTGATTGCAAATGCTCTCACTTGGTTATTGGCTGCCATTCCTGTTACGATATAATCTTTCATTTTTTATTCTCCTGTTATCTCAACTCTTTTATTTCTTCTATTTATTCCATTCGTTTTCATCTTTATTCAAGGAATCACTTAATGCTTCTTTCTGTATTTCACGAGCAATCACATACACCCTTTCACTTGCTTCGTGTGGTTCGTTCTTTGTAAAAGCATCATACATCGCGACAAATTCCATTCCAGATTCTTCGATTAATTTCCTCACCGTGTCAAGCTTATATGCGCGTTGATAATGAAACTCTTGAAACCTTTCATACAATGCGTTCTCTGATTCTTCTTCATCTGAAACATTTTTTGTATCTCGAACAAACAAGGTTAATTCATATTCGTTCACCATTTCATCTTCATCATAATAATTATCCCAAATAAAGCTACAATCATCTCTCGATTCTGCTATTGTCTGCTCACCCAAAATTTCTCTATATTTATATTCGGTATTTAAATCAAAAATAAATATTCCACCTGGATCCAAATAATTATTCACTAATCGAAATACCTTAAGAAGGTCTTCTTCTTCTATAATATAATTCATAGAATCACACAAGCAAACTGCGGCCTCTACCGTTCCATATAGTTCAAACTCTCGCATATCTTGCAATAAATAGAGAATGTTATACGCTTCCCGCGAAGGTTTCTGCATTGCAATATCTAACATCTCCAAAGAGCAATCTACGCCAATCATATCATACCCTTTTGATGCCAATCTCTCTGTCACACTCCCCGTGCCACAGCCTAGATCTAATACAATCCCACTATCCTTCTTATATTCTATTAATAACTCATGCAAATAAGTGCACCATTCATCATATGGAACATTATCCATAAATGTATCGTACACTTTTGCAAAATTTATATAAGAGTCCATATTCTAACCCTACACTTTCTATAATTTCACATACGTATTTTATTATAGCATGTATTTCTAGAATATTCATCTTTTTCTTCGTATCGCAAGCATAGTGATAAAATCTAAAAACATTAAATTTATGATATAATGTTTTTAGATTTAAGATTGGAGGGCTTATGGAAACAAATACTTAGGAAATTGTAAGATGACTTTGAATAAATCTCCATCTATCACAATCTGCATTGAGCCACCTTGCACTTCAACCAAGCTCTTTGCTATTGACAAGCCTAACCCATTTCCCTCTGAATGTCTGGAGCTATCCCCCCTGACAAATCTTTCCATTAATTCTTCTTCCGAAATATTCAATTCATATTTCGAGATGTTTCTAAGTGAGATAACTGCTTGTAATTCTTTCTCCTCAAGGCTCAGATATATGCGAGTTCCTTCTTGTGCATACTTGCAAACATTATTTAATAGATTGTCAAATATACGCCACATATGTTTTCCATCGGCTTGAATTACTACTGGTTGTTCTGGTTGTTTAACTATCATTTTCAAATGCAATGTTTCTAATTTGTGTTCGTATTCCCCTATCATTTGAGTAAGTAAGACTCCTACATCACATGGAGCTAATTGTACTTCTACATTCCCTGTCGTAACTTTAGACGCATGCACTAAATCTTCTGTGAGTTTTTTCAATCGTTCTGCTTGACGTAACAAAATTTCACTATATTCATGAATTTTCTCATTGTCGGTTTCTTCTTTTCCTATTAAATCTGCATAATTAATAATCGAAGTCAATGGTGTCTTGATGTCATGGCTTACATTGGATATTAACTCTGTCTTCAATCGCTCACTCTTCATTTTCTCACGGAGTGCACCTTCCATTCCTTCTGCAATAGAATTCATGTTACGTCCCATTTCCTTGAATTCCCAAAGCAGTTTATTCTCATCAATCACATAAGACAAATCCCCTTTCCCTAGGGCAGTGCTTCCTTCTTGCAATCTGCAAAACATGAGATACACTTTCAGCAAAATCGGAAGCACTATGATATTGATGCATATCCAAAAGAACATTCTTGTATATACACTATATGGTTGTAGGCTTATAAATACCATAATCGAAACGATCCCGTAGAGTAATAACCCTTTCCACATCATAGGAAGTATCCCAATCACTTCAATCACTTTGTTTTGGCATGTCTTAATCAATGATGTGATTCTCCCAAATATTGCAAGCTTTTTCCAAAGAATTACAATTAAATTGTTACTGATAAGCGTCCTCGTTCGAAGTCTCACGGTAATATCCATGATAAACAACACCATAACCACTACCCCAAGTGCTATTGCTAATACGGTACCAATAACCGCATAAACTTCTGAATTCTCATATCCATACCCTTCAAACAACCACCTTGCTACTCCATAGCCCATTAAAATACAAAGAGTACCTGGAACCGCACAAATCATAGCTAATAAATCCAACGGTGCTTTCGCCGTTCCGCACACAATCGGCTTCTCATACCCTCTACGATAACCAGCTGCTAATACAAGAAATACAAAAAATGCTATCGATACGATGCCTGATAATGCTACAATTCCCCATACAAACCCCTTCATCCCATACACAAGATCTAATACCTGATTATAAAATGAGAATTCATCGGTTATCACATAATTCGTATCTAAATACGTCGTCACTTCTACTGAAATATTAAGTTCTTCATTAATTATCTGTTGTACTTCACTAGAATAATAAGAACTTTCATCATATTGATTTAATTTCAAATTCAGAACAACCATTTCATCCGATATCCCTAATATATCTATGATATCTTTACTATAACTTCTTGTTTCATATTCAATAAAGTACTCCGAATGAAATTCATTCAAATTCACTGTCTGTGTATATATTTTGGTTGTTTCACTATCTAAACTCGCAACTCCGCTAGTTTCATAAGAGGTATCTCCATTTTTTACTGCGAATTCTAAGTTTGATTCATTTTTACAATATTCTTCTAAATATTCTGTATTCCCTTCTACCAAGAGTTGCATGAAGTGATAGCCACGTGTCAGTACTCGTTCTTCTACAAATTCATCTATAAATTCTTCCTTTGTCTTGAGGTAGCCTTTATTTTCAACCATAAATACGCCTGTAGTAACACTCACTATAAACGTCGATACCGCAATTAGCATTATTATAAATGCTAATATTTTTACAATAACCCTATGACGCAATCCATCTGTTTTTTGCAACCTATCTATTTTTCTCATTTCATCAACCTCTACTTTCATCTAGCTTATACCCTTGTCCCCAAACCGCCTTGAGATATCTTGGTTCTGATGGATTAATCTCGATTTTTTCTCGCAAATGCCTAATATGTACTGCAACTGTGCTTTCACTTCCGAACGGATTCTCCTGCCAGACTGCCTTATATATTTCTTTTGGTGAAAATACACGTCCAGCATTCTCCATCATTAATTTCAAAATATCGTATTCTGTTGGCGTTAAAGTCACTAGTTCACCATCTAAGGTAACGCTTTTCGCCACATCGTCTAGTTCAATTCCTCCTATTACCAATTGTTGTGTCTTCACTTCTACACTGCCTAATTGAATGTAACGACGAAGTTGCGATTTAACCCTTGCAACCACTTCAATAGGATTAAATGGTTTTGTAATATAATCATCCGCCCCCACTGTAAGTCCTAATATTTTATCTGTATCTTCACTTTTCGCCGTTAATAGAATAATTGGTACATTACTGTTCTCTCTGATTTTAATCATCGCTTGAATGCCATCCATCTCTGGCATCATCACATCCATAAGCACAAGATGTATCTCTTCATTTCCCACTATTTCTACAGCTTCATTCCCATTATAAGCCTCTCTGAGGCAATAATTCACATCTGCCAAATAAATTTTTAGCGCTTTCACTATATCCTTCTCGTCATCACAAATTAGTATATTATACATAACGTTCCTCCTCTGTTGCCATTATATTAAATACGCTGTTTAAGTATCAATGATACAAATCTTTAAGATTTCTTTAAGACCCATCATACCATTTCTCTTTCTAATCGTGAACAGGCATATCGGACACCCTTTATCATCCTATGAACAATATTATATTTTTTTGAAATTATTATCCATTCAAGACTTTCCACTTGTCTTATATAATAAAGAAAAAACTATAGGAGGTATCACATGGTACTATTAATTATGGCAGCAGGACTCGGAAGCCGTTATGGCGGATTGAAACAATTGGATGGTGTTGGACCAAATAATGAACTATTAATTGAATATGCAATCTACGATGCAATTCAAGCAGGTTTTGATAAGGTTGTTTGTATTATAAAAGAAGAAAACGAAGCAGATTTCGAGGAAAAAATCTCTCATAAAATCCGCCCTCATATTGAGATTGAATATGTATATCAGAACACAAATAATGTACCAGAACAATATAAATCTTTGTTAGGAAATAGAACAAAACCGCTTGGCACCGGGCACGCAATCTTATGTGCGAAAGAAGCAATTGGTGATGATACTTTCGCTGTGATTAATGCAGATGACTTCTATTCAAGAGATGCTTTTGTACAGCTATTTAATTATATGGAAATTTCAGATAATTACTGTCTCTCTGGGTTCCAATTACAAAATACAGTATCCGAAAATGGTGTAGTATCGCGTGGTGTATGCTCAAAAGATACTGATAGCTATTTGACAAAAATCATTGAGCACGAAAAAATTGACAGTGACTTTGTAAATCACGCTGAACCATTTGTTACATTAACTCCTGACACAACAGTTTCTATGAACTGCTGGGGATTCAAATCAAATGCCTTCGATGTATTTGAAAAAGCTTTCTATGAATTTTTGGAAACAAATAAAGAGAATTTTGAAAAATGCGAATTCTATCTTGCATCACCAATTAACAAGGTAATTCAAGACAACATTGCCAAAATTAAAGTGTTAGAAACTTCTGCTGTGTGGTACGGAGTTACTTATAAAGAAGACAAAGAACCTGTTGTAGCAGCAATTCAACAGATGATAAATGAAGGGATATACCCAGAAAGGTTGTGGAACTAATGGAATTCAATACTGCAAAACAAATTCTTGATCATTTTCAAATCGACGGAGAACTTATTTACTGTAAGCCTTACGGTGAAGGGCACATTAATACTACTTACATGGTTTGTTTCTTACATGAAACAACGCCTCCTGTTCGCTATATATTACAAGAAATCAACACTAATATTTTTCAAAACCCTGAGGCATTAATCGAGAATATTTCACTCGTAACAAATTATATCAAGGAAGAAATCAAAAAAGATGGTGGAAATGTGAATAGAGAAACGCTTTCTCTTATGCCTTCTAAATCAGGTGAATTCTATGTAAATGTAGACAGTCATTATTACCGTGTGTATAATTTCATCGAATATGCTACTTGCTACCAACAAGCAACACCTGAATTATTCTACGCTTCTGCTAAAGCATTTGGAAAATTCGCAAAACAGCTAGATGGATTTGACGCTTCCTTAATTGAAGATACAATCAAAAATTTTCATAACACGGTAAGTCGATTCAATAACTTCTCTATTGCACTTGAAAATAACAGTTGTAATCGTGCTGAAGAAGCAAGCGAAGAGATTTCATTTATAAAATCTAGAGAAAGTTTCTGTTCTATTGTATTAGATGAGATTGAAAATGGTGCAATTCCTCTCCGTGTGTGTCATAATGATACTAAATTAAATAACGTAATGATTGACAATGCATCTCAAGAAGGTATCTGTGTCATTGATTTAGACACTGTAATGCAAGGCTCTCTTCTTTACGATTTCGGAGATAGTATTCGTTTTGGTGCTAGTTCTGCAGCCGAAGACGAAGAAAATCTTGAATCAGTATATTGTGACTTAGCCAAATTCGACCTATATGTCAAAGGATATTTAGAAGAATGCCATTCTATCCTAAGTCCAAAGGAATTAGAACTACTGCCACATGCTGCAATGCTTATGACATTCGAGTGTGGAATGCGTTTCTTGACAGATTACTTAGAAGGTGATACCTATTTCAGAGTACATAAGCCAAAACACAACCTTCTTCGCGCAAGAAATCAATTCAAACTCGTAGCCGATATGGAGATGAAATTAGAAGAAATGTCAATGATTACACAAAAACATTTTAGTAATTATAGATAGAAGGGGTAAATATCCTATGAATGAAGCAGTATTCATCAGCAAAAAATGTAAAAATATTATTAATATAACATCCATCATCACCTTACATTACTTTGAATTTCCCAAAAGCTATGTCTTCCCTGGTGAATCTCATGATTTTTGGGAACTGCTATATGTAGACAAGGGTGAGTTTATCGTAACCACAGATCAAGAACACCATTTGAAGCAAGGAGATATTATCTTCCACAAACCAAATGAATTTCATGATAATAAATCATACAATCATATACCTGCTAATGTTTTCGTTCTTAGCTTTGTGTGCAACTCAAAACTCATGAAGTTTTTTGAATGCAAGAAATTTCATTTGCCAAAACAATATCGAAAACTAATAGGAAATATGATTGAGACTGGGAAACTCACCTATGAATCAAGCTTCAATGATATCTATGCAAAAGAATTAATTCAACGTCGTGACAGTATGATAGGTGGTCAACAATTGATTCGTATTTATCTCGAACAATTATTAATTATGTTGTTGCAGGATGATACTCAAATTCCGCAAAAAAATATCTTCCAAAATAGCGAAGAATTTGATGATATGCTAATCAACGAAATCATTACTATTTTGAAAGATAATATTTATAATACAATTTCTATTCCTGAATTGTGCAAAAGAATGAATTATAGTAAAACCTATTTATCTATATTCTTCAAAAACAAAACGAACCAAACCATTATCGAATATTATCGATACTTAAAAGTAGAAGAAGCCAAAGTATTGTTACGTCAACAGCACTATAGCATCACTGAGATTTCTCAACAGCTTTGCTTCTCTACCCCTTATTATTTTACAAATGTATTCAAAAGTCATACTGGTATGGCTCCAAAGGAATACTCTCGCCTAGCCATTCACTCAAGCGATTTACATTAACTTCGAAATGCTTGTAATACTGTCTGGGAAATAAATGCCATATGCTTCTAGCTTACTCATATCCATGGTTAGATTGCGTCCACGTTCTGGTGTGGCATCTGGATATATCTGTATCAAAGCTTGTACCTCTTCATCATCTGGGTACAAGTTTTTTATTACACCTTTTGCAATCTCATAAGAGCTTAACTTCCCTGTAGAAGCAAAATTGTAGACCCCTCCTGGTATCGAAATCGTCTTAATGATATTTTCTGCCACATCATGCACATTTGTAATGCTTCGTAAATCATAGGGTGAAAACATCATCACTTCTCTCTTGCTAATCTTATTACAGAAATTCGAATAAAAGTCTGCATGTTCTGGAAAATCATCACTTGTTTTATCGCACATCCAAGGTAATCTTAGGCAAACTGCATCTACAATCTCCATTACAGCATTCTCTGCTTCTATCTTATCTCTTCCGTATACATTAATCGGTGCCACAATATCTGTCTCAACTCCTAATTCTGTAGTTTCACTTCCATTATAGACTTGATCCGAGCTTGCATAAATCATTTTTGCGCCTACACTTTTACATGCCTTCGCAATATGAATCGGCCCCTCGACATTTACCGATTTACTCAATCTAGGATTTTCTTCACATACAACAGTACTAGCTATTGCCGCACAATGAATGACAACATCTGGGTGCTCTTTTTTCATATATTCCATACAATTTTCAGCATCTGTTATATCTAGTTCTTGATGTGTAGGGGTAAGTATGTCATGTGTTTCACCGTAGTGAAACACAATCCTTCTTGCTAAGAATCCACTTCCGCCAGTAATGACAATCTTCTTTCTATCGTCTTTGATTATTGGGCTCATTTAATTCTCCTATTTTGATATCTTTTTTATATTATTTATACATCTATTTTCTTAATGTATCTAATTTTATCACAGCTCCATCTGCAAGTCTTGACTCTTCTGCAGCTAATGCACAATAATGACTTTCCACTGAATGTGCTACTGAAGTAATTCCATTCGCCGCTTCTCCACCTAATAACATATCTAGGTATTCTTCTACCATACGTGTATCTCCACCTGCATGTCCTGAGAAATCAGTAGCTAATTCAGACACATCTGTTGTCTCAGTTGGCTTTCCAAATAGAGTAGTGTGAATAAGGTTTGCTGACATATCTGCTACAATTTCACCTTGTGTTCCCATGAATTTTGTATATCTTGTTCCTGTTCCTGTAAATCCTGTCATCGTAAAACTAATCGTAGAGCCATCAGTCATATTTAAGTTAACTACTTGATGATCCACTACGTTATTATCACAGAAATATACGCAACGTCCATAAGGTCCTGTCTTAATTGCTTCCATGATATTCTCTGGGTTAGGATATAGTGCCAATACATCTAATGGCCAATCTGTTTTCCCGTGTAATACTCCAGTTTTTTCATTTGTCATATAAATCTTTTCTGCATCGTATGGGCAAGAATCTTTTGCCTTACATCCATCCATACAGCGTTTTGTAGCGCCTTCTGGTGCACATTCTTCTTTAAATAGGAAATTGCTTCCATATGAAGACACTGAATCACAAGTCTTATCTGTTAACCATAACAGTAAATCCATGTCATGGCAACATTTTGCCAAAATCATAGGACTAGTTGTTTCTGAATTTCTCCAGTTTCCACGAACAAAACTATGTGCTTGATGCCAATACCCTACATTTTCAAGCCCCATTACCGATACAACTTTACCGATTTTCCCTTCATCTAAAATAGCTTTAAGTGTTTTATAAAATGGTGTATAACGTAATACGTGACAAACCACAACTTCTCTTTGACATTCTTCCGCCACTTTTACAATTTCTCTACATTGTTCGATATCCGGTGACACTGGTTTTTCTAGTAATATATGATACCCTTTACGAAGTGCAGGAATCGCATGTCCTACATGTTGCTTATCTTGAGTTGCGATAATCATTAAATCTGCTAGTCTTTCTTGTTCTAACATCTCTTCTCCACTTGCGTAACAATGTTCAGCTGGAACACCATACTCTTTTGCTACTGCTTCTACCTTTTCTGGAATAAGATCTGCGATCGCTACAATCTCCATCTTATCTGCATATGCCTTTGCTGTCGGTGCATATGTATCTTTTCCTCTACTACCTAATCCCATGATTGCTACTTTAATTTTCTTACTCATAATAATCTCCTTTTCCTTTTAACAACTGAATTAACATACTTTGATTATATCTTATCTTCAGATTTTTAACTTGCTCTATCTTCTTCTTTCATTGTCATATCGTCCTATCAAATCCGTCATTCTTCCTCTATTTCTTCTTTTTCTTTCCTTATCTTCCAAAACAGTACTGCTTTCTACCAGAAATCCAATTGTCTTTCAGATTCCAATCTGATAAAATAGTAGTACAATTAAGGAGGGAACATTATGACTTATATTAGTACTCCGTTACATAAAGAATTCAATATTACTGAAATCGTCACCGTTCATTACTTTGAATATACTCGTGATTACGTGTTTCATGGTGAATCACATGATTTCTGGGAATTCTTATACATTGATAAAGGAGATGTTATCGTAACAACCGATGATATTGGGCACCTACTAACTGGTGGAGATGTTATCTTTCATCGACCAAATGAATTTCACGCCGTGAAATCAACAGGAACAGAAGCAATTAATTTAATTGCAATCTCTTTTATATGTGATTCTAGCGCAATGGAGTTCTTTCAAAACAAAATATATTCCTTATCTATCGCAGAACGTTCTATAATTTCTAAGATAATAACAGAAGCATCCTCTGCCTTTTTAACACCGCTTCATATCCCATTTGTAGAACAAGTAATCGCTTCTGATGCTTCTCCCTTTGGTTCGGAACAGTTAATCAGTATTTATTTAGAATTATTCCTTATCACCTTAAGACGGAATAATACTCCAGAAATAGCACCATCTATTCATGATGCAAGTACGACGATTTCTCCTAACAAGCAACTTTTTGAACAAATTTTGGAATATATGCAATATCATCTCTCTGAGAAATTAACAATTTCAAGTATTTGCGAAAACTTTAATATTAGTCGCTCTACACTAGAACTTCTTTTTCACAAAGAAAAACAATGTGGCGCAATAGAATATTTTAATACACGAAAGCTAAATCGTGCAAAGGAATTAATTCGTGATGGATCCATGACATTGACAGAAATTTCCTTTCACCTCTCTTATAGCTCTCTTCAATATTTTTCGAAACAATTTAAAAAAGCGACAGGAATGTCACCACTTGCTTACTCGAATTCAATCAAAGGTATGTCAAAAGCTGTAGAGGAATCTTCTACTCCTAGGGGGGTAGTTACTATTCAGCCATAGTTGTATCACGTGGCTTACATCTGTTCACTAAATCTAGATGATATCTAAAGCATCACCTACTTCTAGCAGAGACCACTAAAGTCTCATGCCCTTGCAACATCTATTTGTTCGCTCACGCAAAACTCACGCTACGCGTTCAAACAATTGCTTATCGCTCTCAATTAGTTGCAACGGTCATTTCAACTTGTTACGTGGATTGTCTCTGCTAGAAGTAGGTGATATTTTAGATAATATACGTATTCAGTAATACATGTAAATACCTCGTTAATACACTGGCTTCAAAAATGAAATCGCAAATTGCAATACGCCGATGAAGCCAATGAATCTATGTGAAGTACAAGTGATACTTGAGGTGGAATTACCATAATAAAGCAAAATGGCGGCACGAACTATTTAAAACATCCACGTTAAAAAGAGTTCTGTGCTCCTATTTCTAGCTGCAGGCGGCTAGCAACTGTTTGAGTGCGTAGTTCGCACGAGTTTTGCGTTAGCCTGTTAAAAAGCGAAATAGGAGAACGGCACTCTTTAGTGGTTTCAAATAGTTCGTTCCGTCATTTTGCGTAGATATAGGGAGAACCCTTGTATTGCTTGTAAGCCACGTGATACAACTATGGCTGAATAGTGTGTATACCTTATAGAAGCGATTGTGTTTCTCCACATTATCTGCTAAAATAAGAGGTAATTATAGGATAGATTTCCTAACTAATCTAGAAAGGTTACAGCACAAATGATCCCAGAAAATACACAACAAATTATTGACGCATTTCAACTTGATGGTACACTCATTTATTGCAGTCCATTCGGTGAGGGTCACATCAACACAACCCAAGAAATTCATATGCGAACCGACTCAGGTTCAATTGAACGTTTTGTTCTACAAGAAATTAATACTAATATCTTCAAAGATCCTGAAGCATTGAGCAATAATATTCAGCTCGTCACAGAATTTATCAAACAAGAAATCTTCTCAGAGGGCGGCAATCCTGACCGTGAAGCACTTACACTTATTCCAACGAAAGAACATGCATATTATCTCGAATTTGGTGCTTCTTGCTATCGGGTATACAAATACATCGAAGGCGCTTCTTGTTATCAGCAAGCAACACCTGAGCTCTTTTATGAATCCGCTAAGGCTTTTGGTAAATTTGCGAAGCAGCTTGATAATTTCGATGCAACTTTAGTTGTAGATACCATACCTAATTTCCACAACACGGTAGACCGTTTCAAAAACTTCCAAAACAGTGTTACGCGTGACTCCTTGCAACTTGCAGAGAAATATATTCGCGAAATCCGATTTGTACAGGAACGCGAAGCGTTTTGTTCTACCATTCTTGATGCCATTGAATCTGGTACGATACCACTTCGTGTATGCCATAATGATACGAAGCTAAATAATGTTATGATCGATGATAAAACCATGAAAGGCATCTGCGTTATCGACTTAGATACTGTAATGCAAGGAACACTCCTTTATGATTTCGGCGATAGCATTCGATTTGGTGCAAGTTCTGCTGCTGAAGATGAAGAATCTCTTGATTTAGTATATTGTGATTTAGATAAATATGATTTATTCACGAAAGGCTATATTGAAGAATGTCATTCTATCTTAAGCCCAAATGAAGTAACACTACTTCCACAGGCTGCTATTCTTATGACCTTAGAATGTGGCATGCGATTTTTCGCAGACTTCTTAGATGGTGATACTTATTTTAAAATACACAAACCGAATCACAATCTTTATCGTGCAAGAAACCAATTCAAACTTGTATGGGACATGGAGCAGAAATTAGAAGAAATGACAGCAATTGCAGAATCATACTACAAGCAGTACAGCCGTTAATCGCATAAATACATTACCTTTTTGATATTTTAAAACCATACCTATCTATACTTATTTCACACGACCCACTCTCATTCTCTAGCGTTCGTCTTTAAATAGTATAGATAGATATGGTTTTTATTTGTTCATATAATAATAGCTGTTTATTCGATTACGTGAATCCAACCTTCTGGTGCTTCTATCTCGCCCATTTGAATTCCTGTTAATGTATCATATAGTTTCTTAATCACTGGTCCCATTTCATCCATTCCACTAGAGAAACAAATCTCGGTTCCATGATCTACCACTTTGCCAACTGGTGAAATTACTGCTGCTGTTCCACATAATCCACATTCTGCAAAGTCTTGTAATTCTGTTAGTAATACCTCTCTATGTTCTACTTCCATACCTAGATATTTACTTGCAACATCTACCAAAGAACGTCTTGTAATAGATGGTAAGATACTATCAGACTTTGGTGTTACTATTTTATTATCTTTTGTTACAAAAATAAAGTTCGCACCACCTGTTTCTTCTACCTTGGTTCTCGTCTGAGGATCAAGATACATATTTTCATCATACCCCTCTTCATGCGCTGTTACAATTGCATGCAAGCTCATTGCATAGTTAAGACCAGCCTTGATATTTCCTGTACCATTTGGCGCTGCACGATCAAAATCACTCACTTTCAATGTTAATGGTTTCGCTCCACCCTTAAAATAAGGTCCTACTGGTGTTGCAAAGCAACGGAACTGATATTCATCTGCAGGCTTAATTCCAATTACAGGACTACTTCCAAAGATATAAGGTCTAAGATAAAGACTTGCGCCAGATCCGTAAGGTGGAACAAATTCCTTATTTGCTGCTACTACTGCTGTAATCGCTTCTACAAATTTCTCTTTTGGATAAATAGGCATCTCTAATCTCTTAGCACTGTCTTCTAGTCTCTCACCATTCAAATCTGGTCTAAATGTAACAATCTTTCCATCTTTTGTGGTATATGCTTTTAATCCTTCAAAAACTGATTGTGCATACTGAAGGACTCCTGCACATTCACTCATTACGATCATATTATCTTCTGTAAGTGCACCTTCTCCCCACGCACCATCTTTGTAATTTGATACAAATCTCTTATCTGCTGGCATATATCCGAATCCTATATTTGCCCAGTCAATATTCTTCTTTTCCATCTTCAAGCTCCTTAATTTCTCTATAATATTATATAAAACCACCACATGATTTCCTTAATTATTAAACATTATCCTACTTTGTATTCTGTTTGTCAAGGAAAAACAGAACGTGCTCTGTTTTATCTTTTTTCAGGATTTTTTTCAATTTATCTCTCTGTAATACTTATAGATTCTATCCCTACACTTCCTCCACGAACCACTTCAATCATTTTGAACGAATCATGTAATAATGCCACTAACGAATCGTTTTTAGCTGATGTTTGAACACATTCAATAAGGACACTGTCTTTGCCGTAGTCGACTACTTTCCCACCAAAAGCCTCTGCAATATGGAATGCCTCTGTCTTCTCAACTAAGGTGCACTGCTTTACTTTTACATATAACAATTCCTTCATATGTATTGACATACTAGTAAAATCTATTACTTTGATAACTTCTACCATTCGATTTAATTGCTTCTTAATCTGTTCAAATGTCGCATCATCACTTACAGTCTCTATTGTCATTCTAGAAATAGTTGGATCCTCTGTTGTTCCTACCGTAAGACTTGCCATATTGTAGGATTTACCTGAAAACAATCCTGAAATTTTGGATAAAACCCCCACTTGGTTTTCTACATATAGTGAAATCCATCTTTTATGCATTGTACTATTCATCTCACGATTCCTCCTAACAATCTAATATCATATTTTCAATGGAGCTTCCACCACGCACCATAGGCAATACCAATTCTTCACAATCAATCATAAATTCAATTAATACTGGTATCTTAGTTTCTTGTTTTGCAAATTCAAATGCTTTCGCAATATCCTCATTCTTCTCTACGCGAATCGCTTTTGCTCCATAACTCTCAGCTAGTTTCACAAAATCTGGTGAATATGGTGGGCAATTACATACACCTTCTTTACACGCTGCTCGACAACTTTTCGTCGCATTCAAACATGTAGCCGAATATCTTTTGCCAAAGCTTAATTTCTGCATCTGACGAACCATTCCCAATTTGTAATTATTAAATACACAAGTGATAATCGGTAATTCTTCCGAAATTGCAGTCGCCAATTCTTGAAGGTTCATCTGAAAACCACCATCTCCTGAAATGGACACTACTTTTCGCTCTGGACATCCTAATTGTGCACCTATGGCTGCTGGGAATCCAAATCCCATTGTACCTAATCCACCCGACATAATTAATCGTTTCTTTTCATTCAATTCTGCATATTGTGCACACCACATTTGATGTTGTCCTACGTCAGACACTACAATCACATCCTCGAATTGTCGATTCATCTCTTCTATAATGCTCTGAGCATTTACTGATATTCTATTCTTCAAATTCAATGGATGCTCTGCCTTCCATTGATTAATACGTTCTAACCATTCTGTTGTGTCTTTCTCGTCTACATATTCTAGCAATCGTTCACAAGCTTCTTTCGCATCTGCAACAATCGGTACCTCCACGTGCACATTTCTAGAAATCGATGCCGTATCTATGTCAATATGGACTATCTGTGCATTCGGTGCAAAATCCATAATCTTTCCGGTAACACGGTCGTTAAACCTTGCCCCAATAGAAAATAACAAATCACACTCGCCTACAGCCATATTTGATGCATACGCTCCATGCAATCCCATGTGTCCAATAAAGTATGGACTTGTAGAAGGTATCGCACCTTTCCCCATAACCGTTGTAACAACTGGCACTTTCGTCTTCTCTACCAATTGCGTAAATACATCATTTGCGCCTGCAATATTCACGCCTCCACCTGCTAAGAACAATGGATTTTTCGCTTTCGCGAGCATCTTAATTGCGCGCTTCAACTGTCCTATATGTACGCTAGTATTCGGCTTGTAACCACGAATATTAACTGTTTCCGGATAAATTGTATCACCTAATTCACACATCATGTCTTTAGGTAAATCAATCACCACTGGTCCAGGTCGACCTGTTCTTGCTATATAAAATGCTTCTTTAATCGCACGTCCTAGATCTTCTCTTCTTGTAACTGTTACACCATATTTACATATACTACGTGTAATTCCAACAATATCTACCTCTTGAAACGCGTCATTTCCTATTAGATTACGGTTTACTTGTCCTGTTAGACAAACAAGTGGAATACTATCATAATTCGCTGTAGCAATCCCTGTCACTAAGTTTGTTGCACCCGGACCACTTGTTACCAAGCAAACCCCAACGCGACCTGTTGCACGTGCATATCCGTCTGCAGCATGTATCAATCCTTGCTCATGTCGAGGTAGTATCACCTCTGTATAATCTTGTTTATATAATTCATCGAGAATATCTACATTGTACCCCCCCGGATAACCAAATATGATATCTACGCCTTCTTCTTTTAATGCCTTCATTAGCAATTTATTTCCCGAAATTTTTTTCATACTCATTCGCTCCTTATAACACTTTCATAACTATATTTTCTATTTATTTTTTTCTTTTTCTATCTTTTTCCAATTCCTACCTTTTTCTATTTCTAAGTTTTATATTATATTCACTTGATTTTACCTTGTAGCTTCATAGCGAGTAAAATAATATTCCAAATCAAAGTACGTCTGCTCTTCACTAATCCCCGTTACATTCCACTCTGGTAATGCATCAAGATTTGGAAACACCGTATCGGCTTCATATGCATGGTCAATCTTAGTCACATGTGCAGTTGTACAATATGGAAGCAATTGTCGATAAATGCTTTCTCCACCTATCACATAAATATCTTCCTTGTTATATTTCTTGAGCTCTTCTAGTAACTCCTCTAACGTATGCACTACAATCGCACCATTTACGATATAATTCTTATCGGTGGTTAGCACAATATTAGTACGATTCTTTAGCGGTTGTTTCTGTGGAAAACTCTCCAATGTCTTTCTCCCCATCACAACAACTTTATTCGATGTCGTTTCACGAAAGAATTTCATGTCTGCTGGATTGCTCACTAGTAACTTATTCTGATTCCCAATGGCCCAATTTTTATCTACTGTTACAATTAAATTCATCTATATTTCCTACTTTCTTCTATTTCTAGTACCTTCTTTGATATCTAATACTTCTACTATTTTTTTCTCACTATACTGCTATTGGAATATTTTTAATTTGTGGTCCTGTTTCATAAATATTATATTCACTTGATTTTACCTTGTAGCTTCATAACGAGTAAAATAATATTCCAAATCAAAGTACGTCTGCTCTTCACTAATCCCCGTTACATTCCACTCTGGTAATGCATCAAGATTTGGAAACACCGTATCGGCTTCATATGCATGGTCAATCTTAGTCACATGTGCAGTTGTACAATATGGAAGCAATTGTCGATAAATGCTTTCTCCACCTATCACATAAATATCTTCCTTGTTATATTTCTTGAGCTCTTCTAGTAACTCCTCTAACGTATGCACTACAATCGCACCATTTACGATATAATTCTTATCGGTGGTTAGCACAATATTAGTACGATTCTTTAGCGGTTGTTTCTGTGGAAAACTCTCCAATGTCTTTCTCCCCATCACAACAACTTTATTCGATGTCGTTTCACGAAAGAATTTCATGTCTGCTGGAATGCTCACTAGTAACTTATTCTGATTCCCAATGGCCCAATTTTTATCTACTGCTACAATTAAATTCATCTATTTTTCCTACTTTCTTCTATTCTAGTACATTCTTTGATATCTAATACTTCTACTATTTTTTTCTCACTATACTGCTATTGGAATATTTTTAATTTGTGGTCCTGTTTCATACTCATCTAGTCGCACATCATCCTTTGTAAATTGATAGAAATCTTTCACTTCTGGATTAAGCCAAAACTTCGGTGCTGGAAGTGGTTCTCTCGAAATCAATTCTTGTATTAGCGGAATATGTCGGTCATAAATATGCGCATCCGCTATCACATGTACAAATTCACCTACTTGCATATCACATACTTGTGCCAACATATGTACAAGCACTGCGTATTGGCATACATTCCAATTATTCGCCGCTAAAACATCTTGTGAACGTTGATTTAAGATAGCATTCAATGTTAATTTATCGCTACCTTTCTCTTTTGTCACATTAAAGGTCATACTATACGCACAAGGATACAAATGCATCTCTGCCAAATCTTGATGCACATAAATATTCGTCATAATACGTCTGCTATACGGATTATTCTTTAAATCATAAATCACGCGGTCAATCTGATCCATCATGCCTTCTTTGTATTCATGTTTGACGCTCATCTGATAGCCATATGCCTTACCAATTGATCCAGCTTCATCTGCCCAGCTATCCCAGATATGACTATTTAATTCATTGATATTATTTGACTTCTTCTGCCAAATCCATAACAATTCATCTACACAACTCTTAATTCCCGTTCTACGAAGTGTTAGTGCTGGAAATTCTTTTGCTAAATCATATCGATTCACAACTCCAAAACGTTTCATCGTATACGCTGAAGATCCATCCTCCCATTTAGGTCTGACTTTTTCTCCTTCTGTACTTACACCATTATCAATGATATCGTTACACATATTTATGAAAATATTATCTGCTAAACTCATCAGTATTTCCTCCATACAACTTTCTTTCGTTGTTCAAAATTTTTATTTTGTTATTTTCTTTGCTAAATATTTTATATCTATTCCATACCTAATCTTCTATATTATATAGCACTCGTTCTAAGTAGCGTCGTAAGCACTCGACCTCATTCTTCTTCATTCCACGAAATAGTGCTCTATCCATCTTTTTCCTGCTGGCATCGAATCGCTTTTTCATGTCATAAGCCTGCTCTGTTAGATATACATTTTTCTTTCTTTTGTCTTGTACATTCTGGACGACGAGTAAATATCCTTTTTCATCCAAACGTTTCAAAAGACCAGTTACGGTTGGGTTACTAAGATTTAGATAGCTTTCTATATCTTTTTGATTTACATATTCTTTGTTTGTTTCATACAAATAATTAAGTACCGCAAATTGCGAGGCTGTTATACCACTAGTTGTAAGCAACTGATTGAATTGCTTTTCATATTCATTCGTAATACATTTGATTAATGTTGCAATTGATGTCACTTTTTCCATCGTCACCCTCCATTCTAGTACTTTATGTATAAAAATAGCTATACTCTTATGAGTATAGCATATTTTTTTATTCTTTATAACCCTGTTTTATTAATGTAATTTCATTTGCATATCCATCTAAATCATTCGGTGTTTCCAAATAAAATGGAATATCCTTTAACTGTGGATGATTCACAATATTAAGGATTGCATCTAATCCAATATGCCCTTCTCCTAGCTTGGCATGACGATCTTTGTGCGCTTCCTTCGGATTCATACTATCATTAAGGTGAATTGCCTTTAGATACTCTAATCCTATAATTCTATCAAATTCCCGCACTACATCTTCTAGATTTTCTACTACATCATATCCTCCATCATGAATATGGCAAGTATCTAAACATACTCCTATCTTATCCTTTAACTTCACCTTCTCAATAATCGCTTGAAGTTCTTCGAAATTTCTTCCTATCTCTGTTCCTTTTCCTGCCATAGTTTCTAGTAATACTACTGTCGTTTGCTCTTCCCATAAGATCTCATTCAACATATCTGCAATCAATTGTATTCCAATTTCTGTACCTTGTTTCACATGGCTCCCCGGATGAAAATTATATAAGTTTCCTGGCAAATATTCCATGCGTTCTAAATCATCTTTCATGGTCATCCAAGCAAATTCTCGTGTATTTTCATCGGCAGAACATGCATTCAATGTATATGGAGCATGGGCAAGAATTCTTCCAAAATGATGCATTTCCATTAATTCTCGTAACTTCTGCACATCCTTAGGATCTATTGCTTTTGCTTTACTCCCTCTCGGATTTCTAGTAAAGAATTGAAATGTATTAGCCCCTATCTTTAGTGCCTCTTTTCCCATAGCCTCGAATCCTTTCGAGGATGATAAGTGTGATCCAATTATTAACATTCTACTTCCTCCTATTATTCATTTTTCATGGATTAACGCATAAAAAAATGATATCCCAGCACCTGAATCAACAATATCATCGGCAATCCTAATTTAAAGGACCAATGTTTTGTTTTATGTCGAAAAAACTGCATTCCAAAAATTGCACCTAGCGTTCCACCTAGTATCGCGACCAAGAACAATGTCTTCTCTGGTATACGCCACTGGTGTTTGATTGCCTTTTGCTTATCTACCCCATACAGCACAAATGCCACAATATTTATCACTACAAAATATATCATTAAAATCTGATTCATATCCATTGCTCCTTTACTAATATCAAACATAGATTTACATCGTCTTTTTCCTACATAGCGTTCTAAAAATACTATCTTGTACAAAAAAAGCTAATTGTTTACACAATTAGCTTTTTTCAAGAGCGATAGACGAGATTCGAACTCGCGACCCCAACCTTGGCAAGGTTGTGCTCTACCAACTGAGCCACTATCGCATGTCTTTTTTCTTAAGGACAAGATTTAATATACCATAAGATTTATAGGTCGTCAACACTTTTTTTCAAAAATTTTCTGCTTTCTCTTTTTCATTTACTGTAGTAAAATTGTAAATTATAACATTCACAATTCCAGTACTAGGAGGACACAACTATGATTAAACAATGGTGGCATGGTAAAGTTGCTTATCAGATTTACCCAAAAAGTTTCTGCGATTCTAACAATGACGGTATCGGTGATATCCCAGGAATTATTAGCAAATTGGATTATCTGCAAGAATTAGGTATCGATATCGTATGGATTTCCCCCATGTACAAATCTCCATTTCGAGACCAAGGATACGATATTGCAGATTACTATGATATTGACCCTATTTTCGGTAACATTAATATGATGGATACTTTATTAGCTGAAGCGAAAAAACGTAATATCCAGATTCTATTAGATCTAGTAATTAATCACTGTTCTTCTGAGCACGAGTGGTTCCAAAAAGCACTCGCTAATCCTGATGGGGAATATGGCAAATACTTCTACATATTAGATGGGGAAGGTGACAACCCGCCAAATAATTGGCGTGCTTATTTTGGTGGTAGCGCTTGGGAACGTATCCCCAATACAAATAAATACTACTTGCACTCTTATGCTGTCGAACAGCCAGATTTAAACTTCGAAAATCCAGTGGTTCGCGAAAAAATCTATGCCATGATTAATTGGTGGTTAGATAAAGGAATTGCTGGTTTTCGTATTGATGCTATCATCAATCTCAAAAAAGACCTTACCTTCAAAAGTTATCCTGCTGACAAAGAAGATGGTACCGTATCCCTTGCTAAGATGCTTCCACATGCCACTGGCATTACAGATGTTCTTAAGAATTTAAGTAATGCTACATTTAAACCTAGAAGCGCATTATCAATAGCGGAGCTCTTCTATTATGACAGTTCTAAACTAAAAGAATATATTGGTGAAGATGGTTGTTTTTCTACCATATTTGATTTTAGTACTGAAGCACTAGGTAAAGGAAAGCAAGGGTGGCTAGACCGCGTAGCACCTTGTGCAAATGAATATCGCGATGTTATCTTCGAAAGTCAACGTAATTCTAGCGATATCGAACTTCTTTGTAATATCATTGAAAACCACGATGAGCCACGCGGAGTTAGTCACTATTTAGCAGACTGTAACGCCGACAGTAAAAAAATGCTAGCTGCGTTTACTTTCATGCTTCGCGGGATACCATTTCTCTATCAAGGACAAGAAATTGGCATGGAAAACAATAAGTTCAGTTCCATTGATGATATCGATGACCTTAACACTATCAATCAGTACTACTCTATATTAAACACAGGGAAAACGCCTGACGAAGCGCTTTCAATTGTTGCTAAATATAGCCGTGATAACACACGAACACCAATGCATTGGAATTCGCAAGAAAATGCAGGATTCACGTCTGCTACTCCATGGTTGAAAGTAAATAAAAATTATGTTGATATTAACGTAGAAGATCAAATAAATGATCCTGACTCCTTACTTTCCTTCTACAAAAAGTTAATTGCACTGAGAAAAGATTCTGAATACGAAGATGTACTAGTGTACGGTACGCTTACTCCTATTTACGAAACCACGGATAATGTTATGGCTTTCTATCGTGAAAATGAGACTAAGAAGCTTCTTGTGGTTGCCAATAATCAATCCAACAACGTAATTCTTTCCATGCGCGAGATTGTTCACAAGATTGTAATTAATAACATGGAAACGTTAGAAATCTCTGAGAACAACCTTCATCTTCAAGGTTATCAAGTCATTGTACTAGAAATTTAAGTATTATTGATCCTATTAAAACAACAGGAGTACACTCAGATAACGGTGTACTCCTGTTGTTGATTACTAGTAATCTATAAAATATTGAGTTATTTCCTATTTTTTACCCTTTAACGCCTGTATGTGCAACTCCTTCGATAAATTGCTTTTGGAATACAAAGAATAACACAACCATTGGGATTACAGATAAAACTGCTCCTGCCATCTGAACTGGGAAATTAGATGTAAATTCACCTTTAAGCAAAGATAAGGCTGGTGCCAATGTCATTTTATTCTGATCTGTATTAATAATTAATGGCCACATAAAATCATTCCATGCATATTTTGCAGTGAAAATAACAAGTGAAACAACTCCTGGCTTCACTAATGGAAGCATTACTTTTCCAAATATCTGATATCTATTACATCCATCAAGAAACGCTGCTTCTTCTAGCTCTTTCGGTAGCGACATAAAAAACTGTCTTAATAAGAATGTACCAAACGCACTAAATAGATGAGTGATAAATAATGCTGGAATCGTATTAGAAAGTCCCCATCCACTAATAATCATAAATTGTGGAAGAATAAATATTTGTCCTGGAACCATTAATATCGATAATATAATCATAAAAATTGCATTCCTAAACGGAAATTCAATTCTCGCAAATGCATAAGCTGCCATCGTACATATTGCCACTTGTGCTACGACTGTAACCACCGTAGAGATAATTGTATTCATGTAGATTGTCGCAAAAGGTAACGTCTCAAATATATGAATATAGGCATCCACCAGAAAATTCGCTGGGATGATAGTCGGTGGAATGGAAACAGATTCAGGGATTGTTTTAAAAGATGACAATACCATCCAAACAAAAGGAAAAGCAGTGATACCGATTCCTAAAATTAATATTATATGTACTAATAAATTGCTTCTTGTCTTAGAACTCTTCATGCTTTCTCCTTTCTAATCGTAATTTACCCATTTCTTTTGCGCAATCATTTGAATCACAGTGATAACCATAATGATAAAGAATACATAGATAGAAATAGCTGCTGCATATCCTTTATTCCCATACATAAATGCATTTCGATAAAACATTACATTCATCGTCTGTACTCGACTAAAGATTGGATTATCAATTCCTACCAACATATATAAGCTGTCAAACACTTGGAAGCCTGAAATCAACCCTGTTATTAATACAAAGAATATAGTAGGTGTTACCAGTGGCAATGTAATCTTAAAAAATTTAGCAAATGCTCCTGCTCCGTCAATTTCTGCCGCTTCATAATATGACCCTGAAATCCCTTGCATTCCCGCTAATAGAATAATCGAGTTATAACCAAAAGTTGACCAAATTCCCACGAACATAACCACATACAATGCGGTACTATCATTTGCTAGCCATGCTGTTCCTTGAATTCCTATTATTTTTAGAATACTGTTTAAAACACCATAATCTCCATTAAAAATAAATCTCCAAACTAAGGATACTGCAACAGGCATCGTTACAGATGGTAAGAAATAAATCGTACGGTAGAACGACTTTCCTCTAATCTTAGAATTTAGCAATCCTGCTGTAAACAATGATAGTAGAATACCTATTGGAACTGTAATCAAAACATACAAAAATGTATTGTACAACGATGTAAATAATTCTGGGTCACGAAACAAATCAATATAATTCTGGACCCCATTAAATGTGGATACATTAAATTTATTTACATCATTAAAGCTAAACCAAAAGTTTTGCAAAAACGGATAAATATAAAAGATACCAAGTCCGATTACAAGCGGCGCGATAAATATATACGCCGCTATCCAATCATTCTTCTCTCTTTTCGTTATTTTCCGCTTCGCAGTTTTACGTGCTCCACTCATAACTCTATCCTACTTTCTTTTTATTTCAATCCATCTAAAAGTGGTTGTTGCTGAGCGACAATAGCCTCCCCAGCCTCTTCTAATGTTTGTGTTCCTTCCCATACTAAAGCAATTTCATTATTTTGTATTGTTTGCAGTTCTGACCAAATAGAGTTGAAATCGAATAATTTCGCTTGATCTAAATTGTTTAAAAATACGCCCAAATCTAAGTCTGGATATGCTTCTAAGTATTTTTCTTGTGCATCAATTCTTGCTGGAATAACCTTCTTACCTTCTGCTTGCATAATCATTGCATCATGTCCACCTAAGTAAGCTACAAATGCCATTGCTTCTTCTTCATATTTTGTAAATTCAGATACTGCATAACCTAATCCATTCATAATATCAATATCTTGTCCGTTAAATGATGGGCGGTCACATACTGCAAAATTCTCTAATCCTAAACTTGCACCATATTCAGCAATCATATAGTTTCCAGATAGTACCATTGCTAATTTACCTGCAGAAAACATTGTATCAAATGATGTGTCTGCTAATTGTTGTGCTGTTGGAGAATATCCTTTTTCTACAAGTCCTAACCAAGGTGCTACTCCACTTAATGTCTCAGGTAGATTCCAACCTGATTCCAATTTATCTTCGCTTAAGATATATCCACCATTTGCAGCAATTGATGAATAATATGTTGTTTGTCCTGAATTGTAAGCAACTGCTGTAGGATATGTTCCTTCTGGTAATCCTGCATCTTGTAATTCTTTACATTTTGCTTCATACTCTTCAAATGTCATTCCACTTGTTGGATATGCAACGCCTGCCTCATCAAAAATTTGTGTGTTATAGAAAATTCCATTTGTATCAAAATCTTTAGGAATTGCCCATAATTTATCACTGTATGTATATCCATCAATTAATGCCTGTGGATAATTATCCGAAATTTCGATTTCTTCTCCAACTGCTGTTAAATCTTTCATAATTCCATTTACTGCATACTCTTCTGCATGTAGTACATTTACCCAGAATAAGTCTGGCATATCTTGATTGGAAGCTCCTGCCTCAAGCTTTGTCCAATATTCTGTCCATGTTGTCACTTGAACATTAATTTCTACGCCTGGATTTGCTTCTGTATAAGCATCTCCGATAGTCTCCATGATTTCTCCTTGTTGCTCATCCCAACAAGCAAGTGAAAGTGTCACTACATCTCCTGTTGTACCTGCATCTTCCGTTGTCCCTGTTTCTCCTGTACTTGCGCTTTCACTACTGCTTCCACCGCATCCTGTAAGCATTCCTACAGTCATCGTAGTTGCCATCCCAAGTGCAATTGCTCTTATCCATTTGTTGTTTTTCATAATGTCTTCTCCTTTGATTTTACTTTTTTCTTTACTTTTTCACTTCTTTTATATTTAGACTAATACTCAAGTCAAATATTTACTTACGTAGTGTATCTATCTGAATCACTTTTCCACCATTTACTCTTGACTCTTCTGCTGCTAATGCTACATAATGACTTTCCACTGATTTATCTACCGATGTCGTACGATTATTTGGTCCTTTTCCTTCAATAATCATATCAATCAACTCTTCCACCATGCGGTTATCTCCACCACCATGTCCCGAAAAATCATTCGACAATGTACTAACATCTATGATTTCTGTGTCTTTTCCAAATTCTGTTGTACGAATCGTGTTAACTGTAGAAGTCATATCTGCCTCTATTTCACCTTTTGTTCCCATAATCTTCATATATCGTGTCCCAGTACCAGTAAATGCTGACATTGTATGACTAATAGTAGAACCATCTGTCATATTAAGATTTGTTACTTGGTGGTCTACTACATTGTTATCACAGTGATATACACATTGTCCGTATGGTCCTGTTTTGATTGCTTCCATCACAGATTCTTCGGTAGGATGAAGTGCTAATACGTCTAGTGGCCACGCTGTCGCTCCATTTCTTACACCTATTTTCTTATGGTCCATATAAATTTTTTCTGCGTCAAAAGGACAATTTTCTCTTGCCTTACAGCCTTCTAAGCATCTCTTTGTAGATCCTTCTGGTGCTTTTTCTTCTTTAAAAAGATACGTGCTACCAAAAGAAGACACAGACTCACACGTTTTTCCTGTTAACCACAATAATAAGTCCATATCATGGCAACATTTTTGGAGTATCATTGGACTAGTTGTATTAGAATTATTCCAATTTCCTCTTACGAAGCTGTGTGCTTGATGCCAGTATCCTACATTTTCGATTGCCATTACATTCACGACATCTCCTATTACACCCGAGTCAATCACTTCTTTCAATTTAGAAAAAATCGGTGTATATCTAAGCACATGACATACGATTACATGTTTCTCACACTCTCGTGCCACTTTAACTATTGCTCGGCATTCATCCAAATCTGGAGAGATTGGTTTTTCTAATAATAAATGGTACCCTTTTTGTAATGCTGGAATTGCCTGCCCTACATGTTGTCTATCTTGTGTCGCTAGCACTAATACTTCTGCTAATAAGGGTTGTGCTAATAATTCTTCCGCACTTCCAAAACATGCCTCTTTCGGAAGATTAAATTGTTTTGCAACATCTTCCACCTTTGCAGCATCGATATCTGCAATTGCTACTATTTCCATCTTGTCTGGAAACAATTTTACTGCTTGCGCATATGTATCCTTCCCTCTACTTCCTAGTCCTGCAATTGCGACTTTCACTACTCGACTCACTATTTTTTACCTCCTGCATTTTCTTCTTTTTCATTTCTTTGTTTCCCACATTATACAATATCAATCTTTAAATTACTTATCTAATTGTCCACCTTGTTTATAGAATAATCCCATTTTCATTGTGCATTTGTTATGTTTTTAACGCATTTCAAAGATATTTTTATGTATTTTGTATATTTATGATATCATTTATCAACTTTTATCTTTTTCTTAAACTTATATAATTATTTAATTTTATTATCTATTTATCTGGAATTTTTTACTATTTTAATATATAATAAATCAAATCGTACCAAGAAAGGAGTTGCTATGACGTACATACCAACAAGATTCACAAAGGAGATTCATATTTCCGAATTAATTACAATCCATTATTTTGAATACATGAATAATTTTGTTTTTCATGGTGAATCCCATGATTTTTGGGAATTTCTTTACGTCGACCAGGGATGTATTACTGTGAAAACAGATACCTCTTCGTACCAATTAAATACAGGGGATATCGTTTTTCATAAACCGAACGAATTTCATGCTATACAAGCAAATGGTTCAACTTCTCCTAACCTTGTTGCTATTTCCTTTAAGTCTGATTCATCCGCTATAGATTTTTTTCACGAAAAAACCTTTTCACTTAACTCTTATGAGAAGCGACTCATTTCTCGAATTATTGAAGAAGCGCATGACGCCTTTAGTACCCCTTTACACCTCCCTAGCGTGGAACAAATAGAATTGAAAGACTCCCATTCTTTTGGCAGCTTCCAACTCATCCAACTTTATCTCGAGTTATTTCTTATTACCATTCGAAGAAATCACTCAAAAGATCATTACACCAAAATCATGGTGACTTTTGATGACCACCAAGATGATATATCCCCTAAAGGCCTCTTATTCCATGAGATTCTCAACTATATGGAATGTCATATCTGCGAGCAATTAACAATTACGCAGATTTGTACCGAATTTTCAATTAGTCGATCCACGTTACATACCCTCTTCCATTCAGAGAAATCTTGTGGAGCTATTGATCATTTTAACGCACGTAAAATTTCACGTTCCAAAGATATCATCCGTGCAGGAAACATGAACTTAACAGAGATTGCTCATTTTCTCTCATATAGTTCACTTCAACATTTTTCTAAACAATTTAAATTACATACTGGAATCTCTCCTACCAAATACGCCACTTCTGTACGTGGAATTTCTAAGGCTGTAGAAGAAGCCACTTCTTGTACATAACATTTTTGCATAAAAAAGGAAGTGTACGAAACAGATGATTTCTCATCCATTTCATACACTTCCTAAATTTTTACTTTTTATATAATCGTTCCATTCATCATAACTTGTTCTAAATGAAAGTCTTTATCTGTAATTAATAAATCAGCGTACTTTCCTTCTTCGATACTTCCTACATATTCATCAATTCCTACTGCTTTTGCCGGTCTTAATGTTGCGCCAAGTATCGCTTGCTCTACTGGCACTCCATAAGAGATCACACGGCGTAATCCTTCAAATAATGTAATAGTAGATCCCGCAATTGTACCATTTTTAAGTTTTGCTTCACCGTTCTCCACAAAAATATCTAACCCACCACTTACATAAGCTCCATCTGGCAATCCCATTGCACTAATGGAATCAGAAATCAAAAGGATTTTCTCTCCATCCGACTTATACATAAGACGTATTACAGATGGATGCACATGGAATCCATCGCATATCAATTCCGCATTTATATCATTATCTGAAAAGGCTCCGATAATTCCTGGTTCTCTATGATGTAATCCATTCATTGCATTAAATAAGTGTGTCACATGTGTAGCACCAGCTTCAATCGCTTTATTAGCAAGCTCATAATCACATGTTGTATGCGCTATAGATACCGTCATCTTCTTCGCGTACTTCTGAATAAATTCCATTGCATTCTCTAAAGTTGGATCCACATCTAACAAACGTATATTATCTCCTGATAATGCATTTAGCTCATCAAAAAATTTCTCATCTAACGGAAGCAAACAATCGGCATCGTGTGCTCCTTTTTTCGCTTCATCAAAAAAAGGTCCTTCTAGATTAATACCCATAATTCGAGTCACATTCTCATCTGTATGTGTAATAGGTTTAATCTGACGCATCGCCTCTTTTAATTTGTCTTTTCCAGATGTCATCACCGTAGCTAGCAATGAGGTGGTACCATGGGTTGCGTAATACGCTCTCATTTCAGAAATTTCTTGTGCACTAGCCATGCAAAAATCATACCCTAGACAACCATGGCTATGTATTTCAACCATACCTGGTATAATATATTTTCCTTGACAGTCGATGCTATCTTCTCCTGCTAATCCTTTGCCAATTTCTGTAATCTTATTCGTTTCCACTCTAATGTCAACATCTCGAAATATTCCATCTACAAATACACTAGCATTTTTAAGAATCATCTCTTAAATCTCCCCATCACAACAGTAAATCACAGTCAAATCAGCATGTAGCTGTAATACAGATGCTGGTACATGTGGTGTGATTGGTCCTGTTAATGACTCTTTTAGAATCTCAAATTTATCATTTCCATTCACAATCAACAAAACTTTTTTCGCTTGCATAATTGCTTTAATTCCCATAGAAATTGCTTGTTTTGGTACTTCTTCAATGCTGTCAAAGAATCTAGCATTCGCTTCTATTGTTGTCTCAACCAAATCAACAACGTGTGTCATTTTCTCAAATTCATGATCTGGTTCATTAAATCCAATATGTCCGTTATGTCCAATTCCTAATAATTGAAGATCAATTCCGCCTACTTCTGCAATCAACTCATCATATCTCACACATTCTGCGCTCATATCTTCTGCATTTCCATTTGGTAAAAATGTGCGTTCGCGGTTAATATTAACGTGATTAAAGAAGTTATCTTCCATAAAGTAACGATATGTTTGGTCATGACCCTCTGCTAGTCCAACGTATTCATCTAAGTTCACGCTTGTAACACATGAAAAATCAATGTCATCTTTGTTGTACCAATCAATTAATTGTTTGTATGTTCCAATTGGTGACGATCCTGTCGCCAATCCTAACACACTTCTGGGATTAAGGATAACTTGTGCCGAAATAATATTTGCTGCTTTTCTACTTAAATCAGTGTAATCTTTTGCTTTAATAACCTTCATAATATTTTACCTCATAATTAGAATTTTTGTACCACTGTCATTCTATCATTTAGACGCTCATTTGCATATTCATTTTTCACTTTTTCACTAAATTTAATTAATATTTATTCTGCTTGTTCGACTTATGACTCTGCTTGTTCGACCGTTTCCCCTTTTACTGCTTCTACGACTGCAATTCCTAGTTCTTCTAACTGTTTTGCATCTACAAAATCAGGTGCCATAGACATAAGATCTGAAGCATCTTTAATCTTAGGAAATGCTATGACATCACGAATACTATCTTCTTTTGCCATAAGCATAACAAGACGATCTAATCCATATGCAAGCCCAGCATGTGGTGGTACTCCATATTTAAATGCCGATAGCAAGAATCCAAACTGTTCTTCTGCTTGTTCTGGTGTAAATCCAAGCATTTCAAACATCTTACTTTGAATTTCGCTGCTAGAGATACGCACACTTCCACCGCCAATTTCTGTACCATTTAATACAATGTCATATGCTTTCGCACGGACACGACCTGGATCACTGTCTAAGTATTGCAAATCTTCTTCCATAGGCATTGTAAATGGATGATGCATCGCTGTATAACGTCCCGCTTCTTCATTCCATTCCACCAATGGGAATTCTGTTACCCATAGGAAGTTAAACACATCTTTATTAAGTAATTCCATTTGTTTTGCTATTTCTAAACGCAAATTCCCTAATACATTCCACACCACTTCGTTCTTATCTGCTGCAAATAACAGTAAATCTCCATTTTCACCATTCATCGCTGCTATCAAACGTGCTAATTGTTCTTCATTTAAGAACTTCGCAAATGATGATTTTGTTGTACCATCTTCCCCAATTGCTATATATGCTAACCCTTTTGCACCAAAGTCTTTCGCAAATTCTACTAATTTATCAATCTTCTTACGAGGCATACTTCCTTGCCCTTTTGCATTGATTCCGCGAACAGTTCCACCATTCTCAATTGCACCTTTGAACACAATAAATTCACTATCTGAAACTGCTTCTGTTACATTCACTAATTCCATTCCAAATCGTGTATCTGGTTTATCTGATCCAAAACGATCCATCGCTTCTATCCAGCTCATTCTTGGAAGTGGTAATGTTACTTCTACGCCTAAGATATCTTTGAAGATTTTTTGTAATAATCTTTCATTTACTTCGATGACATCATCCACATCTACGAAAGATAATTCCATATCAATTTGTGTGAATTCTGGTTGACGATCCGCACGTAAATCTTCATCTCTATAGCATTTTGCTAATTGGAAATATCTATCATATCCTGAACACATTAATAATTGTTTATAAATTTGTGGTGATTGTGGAAGTGCATAGAACTCCCCTTGATGTACACGACTTGGCACTAAGTAATCTCTAGCACCTTCTGGTGTACTTTTAATCAATGTTGGTGTTTCAATTTCTAAGAATCCTTCTTGTGCCAAGAACAATCTCGTAAGTGTTGCTACATTACTTCTCATAATCATATTCTTTTGTAAATCAGGTCTTCTTAGGTCTAAATATCTATATTTCAATCTCAATTCTTCTTTTGTCTTACTATTCTCTTCGATCGGGAATGGTGGCGTCTCTGCTTCAGATAAAATACGAAGTTCTTTTACGCGAAGTTCAATCTCACCAGTTGCTAAATTTTCGTTTACTGCTCCATTTCTCTTGATTACTTCTCCCACTACAGCCACAACAAATTCACTACGTAATTTTGCAGCTTTTGCGATTAATTCTGATTCCTCTTCTCCTTCGAAAACCAACTGTAATATTCCAGAACGGTCACGTAAGTCAACAAATACGATTCCACCTTTATTACGATTCTTCTGAACCCATCCCATTACTGTAACTGTCTCACCAATATTTGCACTTGATACTTCCGCGCATCTATGGGTTCTCTTTAATCCTTGCATTAATTCTGCCATGATATTCTCCCTTTATATTTATTATTTTCTTCTTTATTTTTCTCTACATTATCCGTTATCTTTTGAATTATAATTGTTCGTATGAATCTGCATATACTTCCACAATCTCCGTATATCCATCTTCAATTAATTGTTCTTTCTGAAACTTCTTATTTTTCTTCATATTTACAATCATCACTTGATAATTATTTTCGCGGTCAGCTTTTGCCATACTAAGTGCTTTTAACATTCCTTCTGAAGGCAATTTTTTATCTAGTAAATAAGCTTTCTTTTGCTTGCTTGTTGGCAATTTGTATCCTTTTTCAAGAAGAATCATTACAATTCGTTCGAATCCTATAGAAAATCCACACGCTGGTGTATCTTGCCCTGTGAATTTACCAATCATCTTGTCATATCGTCCGCCACCTGCTACAGCTCCACCAAATTCGTCCATGCGTACTTCAAAAATAGTTCCTGTATAATATGCTTGTCCACGTACTAATGTTGGATCGAATTTTAATTTAAACTCTGCTTCTTTTGCAACTTCTACACTAGATAGAATCAATTCCAAGCTGTCTGATGTTGCTTGGCTAAGATGCTCTCCTAGTTTTTCCTTCAAATAATGAACGCCTGTTACATCATCATTGATTTCATCAAATAATTGCAAATACGTATTTACGTTATCTTTGGAATAGCCTAACTCTTCTAATTCTTTCGCCACTCCATCAACACCTATTTTATCCATCTTATCAAGTATAATAAATACTTCGTCACAATCCGCTTCGCCAAATCCGCTATATGAAGCCATTGCTTTCAAAATATTTCTATCATTAATACACACTGTAAAATCTTTAAAATCAAGTTTTCCTAACATCGCAGTTGTAGCAAGAATCAGTTCAATTTCTGCTATATTACTTCCTTCACCTAAGATATCGATGTCACATTGTGTAAACTGGCGATAACGGCCTTTTTGTGGTCTATCTGCACGCCAAACACTTCCAATCTGCAAGGCTTTAAAAGGCGATGGCAATTCATTCGCATAATTCGAATAATATCTAGCAAGAGGAACTGTTAAGTCATAGCGTAATCCACCGTCTGCCAAATCATTTTCTTCTTTTGCTCCTTCAATACGAAGTTTTGCTCCTCGCTTCATAATCTTGAAGATTAATTTCTCGTTATCTCCACCTTGCTTGCTACATAAGTTCTCTATATGTTCTACACATGGAGTCTCCATAGAAGTAAATCCATATGTCTTATATGTCTCTTTTATTAAATGAATCAGGTAATCTCTTATCTCCATCTCACTTGGAAAAATATCTTTCATTCCAGTAACTGGCTTTTTCTTTAATGCCATAACCATTCTCCTTTTCGCTCTATCATCTCATCTATGCGAGTAATATAACCTTCTACGTCTTTCACATTTTCAATATGTATGATATTATCTTTTTCTCGTGGAAGTACAATCTTTGTCGAAGCTCCTGCACCTACTGCAATAACGGATTGTTTTTCCTCCATAATAAGTATATTGTATATTCCCGCTTTGTCAACCTCTGCATAACCAACATTTTCATAATTTCCAGCCATATTTTTCTGGCGATACAAATAGTATGGTTTCAGACCCATTCTTTCTGCTGATTGCGCTGCCATTTCTATCATCTGCCCCATCTGACTATCTTCTTTCACACACGCTCCACTTATAGTCATCTTTGATGCGCGTTTCATCGCTAATGAATGTACCGTTAGGCTATCTGGATGCATGCGCTCAATCGCTTTCAATGTATCGGCTACATCTTCAACTGTTTCCTCTGGAAGACCCATAATTAAATCCATATTAATATTATCAAAACCTAGCTCGCGCGCCATATAATACACATCATAAATATCTTGCACCGTATGTTCTCGTCCTATGATTCTTAATGTTTTTTCTTGCATTGTCTGTGGATTAATAGATATTCTACCTATATTATGCTTCCGAAGCACTTCTAATTTTTCATAAGTAATACTATCTGGCCTTCCTGCCTCTACCGTAATTTCTTTTAGATCTACGTAGGAAAATTCTTCTTTTAAGCAAGTCAATAGTTTATCCATCTGCATCGCTGTCAAAGAAGTCGGAGTTCCACCTCCGATGTAAATAGTATTCAATTTTTTCTTGTTAGACACCGAACTTACAAATCGAATTTCCTTACACAATGCTTCTAAATATTCCTCGATACGATGTTCCCATTCTTTTAATGGATATGCAGTAAATGAGCAGTACGTACAACGTGTCTTGCAAAACGGAATTCCTATATATAGACTATATCCATCTGTTGAGTCTAATTCGCTCACCAATTGATTTTCCCATTTTGCAATAGCGAGTGCCAATGTCGCCTTTTCTTTGCTCACTCTATAGTATTCCTCTAGCCACTTGATTGTTTCTATTTCATTTCCGAATTCTTTCCATTTCTTCATCGCTATCTTTGTGGGTCTAATTCCAACTAAAATCCCCCAATCCAGGGATTTTCCCGTCCACTTTTGTAAACCTTCATACAGTCTTATATTCATACGATGCTTACACTCTTTCCTACCTGCCGAATCTTCTTTGCTAGGCAAGATTCCTGTTGTTTCTTCTTCCACTCGAAATATCTCTTGCGCGTTATAATGAAATTTCACTATTTCTTTACTATCTTTTTTCACTTCTACTTGTATCTCTTCGTTTGGATAAAATGCTTTCGTAATGTGATATGTATCATATTGATAAAACTCTTCATTAATAATTATACTAATCATATCGCTCCTCATAATATTAAGAAAAGGACAGGTCCGTTGATATGGCTCCTGCCCTTTTATTGTTTCTTATGTTATAAATCACCGTACAAATGGATTATTTTGTTTCTCGTGCTCTATCGTAGTCTCACCCATGTGACCAGGATACACAATGGTATCATCTGGCAATGTAAACAATTGTTTTTTAATCGAAGCAATCAATTGTTCATGGCTCCCATTTGGAAAATCCGTTCGACCTACTGAGTTTTGAAACAATGTATCTCCAGCAAATACGATACCGTTCTCTTCTATATAATAACAAGCGCCTCCAAGTGTATGTCCTGGTGTTGCTAATACTTTGATTACAATCCCTGCCACCTCTAATTCTTGGCCATCTTGTAGTTCCATTACGTTTTTAACACTCATTGGTCTGCGAATAGATGTAGATAAATTCAATTCAGGCGTTGCCAAAAGCTCTATCTCTTCCGCTATCGCATATGTATCCACTTGATATTCTTCCACCAATCTAGATACAGCACCAATATGATCAAAATGTCCATGAGTCAACAATATCGCTTCTAATTTATATCCTTCTGTTTCAAAAAAATCCATTAAAATCTCTGGTTTCTCTGCAGGATCAATTGCAAATGCGACTTTCGTATCCTCATTCATTACCACATACGTGTTGGTCTGTACATATCCTAACACAAACTTTTTAATCTTCATTCTGCACCTCTTGATTCTTGTATCTATCCCACGGAACGTTCGATATCTACTACACTTTCAATCTGATTTAATTTTTCAATAATCTTTGCTAGTTCCTCTCGTCCCTTTACCATAAATGACATCTCATCTGTAGCAATTCCTTGCTTGCTTGTTCGAACATTCATTGATTTAATATCTACCTTGTATTCTGTAAACACCTTAGAAATATCCATTAATAAACCAGGGCGATCTTTTGCATACAACTTAATATTTGCCAGGTATTCTCCTTGAACAGCAATCTCATCTGGCGTACCCCACTCGGATTCAATCAGTCGACTACGCTCAATCTCTGGTAGATTCACAACATTCACACAATCTGTACGATGGATGGATAACCCTCTTCCTCTTGTGACAAACCCTACTATTTCATCTCCAGGAACTGGATTACAACATCTAGAGAATCGAACTGCTACATCATCAATCCCTTTCACCACTATGCCGGTTTTTGACTTCATGACGTTCTTTTTATCAAGTTTGTTGCTTTCCTCCGATATTTTCTCTAAAACCTCTTCGTTCGTTTCAACTTTCTTGTTTTCTCGTTCATATTCTTCCACAAGACGGTTCACTACTTGACCTTCTTTGACTCCTCCATGCCCTATAGCAGCAAGCGTCGCTTCCCAATCTTTAAAACCGTATTTTCGTTGAATAACTTCTAAGTATTTTGGCTTAGATACATCACTCCATACAATGGATTTTGCTTTACAATACGCAGTAATCATTTCCTTGCCCTTTAGAATGTTATCTTCTTTAAATTCTTTCTTAAACCAAGCATTAATCTTGCTCTTAGCCTGTGTGGATTTTACAAACTGGAGCCAATCTCTACTTGGACCTTTTGAATTTTGTGAAGTAATAATCTCGATTCTATCTCCATTGTGAACTCGATAATCTATCGTAACCATTTTACCATTCACTCTTGCACCAACCATTTTATTTCCTACCGCACTATGGATTGCATATGCAAAATCAATCGGTGTAGAACCGCGTGGCAAGTTCTTTACATCGCCATTCGGTGTAAAACAATATACATCATCAGCAAATAAATCCAAATCTCCTTTTAGCAAATCCAAGAATTCGTGATTATCCGTCATATCTCTTTGCCACTCTAGGATTCTTCGTAACCATGTCAATTTTTCTTCTTCTTGGAGTTTCGAACTATCTGACGCACCCTCTTTGTATTTCCAATGGGCAGCAATACCATACTCCGCGGTCTTATGCATATCTTCTGTTCGGATTTGAATCTCAAAAGGTTGCCCTTTTCGACTCATCAATGTGGTATGAAGAGACTGATACATATTCGCCTTCGGCATCGCTATATAATCCTTAAACCTCCCAGGAATCGGCGTATAATTTTCGTGGATAATACCTAGTGCCGCATAACAATCCTTGATATTTTCTACCACAATTCGTACAGCAAATAAATCATAGACTTCATCGATAGTCTTCTCTTGTTTAACCATCTTCTTATATATACTAAAAAAATGTTTTACTCTCCCATACACGTCTGCCTGCACATTCGATTCATGCATATGTGTTTCTACTTCTGCTACTACATCCTTAATGAAAGCTTCACGCTCTTTCTGACGCTCATTTAATTGTCGCTCCAAATCTTGATACACGTCTGGCTTTAAATATTTTAACGACAAATCATCTAACTCTGTTTTCACTTTAGAAATACCAAGTCTTTGAGCAATCGGAGCATAGATATCCATGGTCTCACGTGCTTTTTCTTGCTGCTTTTCCGCTCGCATAAATTCTAGTGTACGCATATTGTGTAATCTATCTGCTAATTTTATAAGAATAACACGAATATCTTTCGCCATCGCAAGAAACATCTTGCGTAAATTTTCCGCTTGTACCTCTAGTTTATCTGCTGAATAGGATAACTTCCCTAATTTCGTAACGCCATCTACCAACAATGCAACTTCCACGCCAAAAAGATCTCTGATTTCTTCATCAGTCAATATCGTATCTTCCACTACATCATGCAACATCCCTGCCGTAATAGTCTCTTTATCTAGTTCTAAATCCGCCAAAATAATAGCCACCCATAGTGGATGTATAATATAGAGTTCTCCTGACTTTCTATACTGATTCTTATGGGCTTCGTAAGCGATTTTATAAGCCTTTTCAATCATTGTCACATCTGCTGACGGATGGTATTTCGTTATCCGTTGAATTAATTTTTCATACAATACTTGAGGGTTCTGATAATCTTCTGGATTCATCACAAGATGCTCTTCTGTGTTTTTTATAATCTTATCACTGCTGATTTTATTCATAGACAACTCATTCCCTCCTTCATTTTTTCTTATCGATTTCTTAATAATTTATTATTATAGCACTATCTCACGGACATTACAAACCATTTTCCACGAAAGAAAAACATTATCATCGTATTCATTCCGCTATAACTTTAATCTTCTTGATATAATCATGTCTAGAAAACACTGCTTCTACCTATTAATATAGACTAATTTATACGTATAATTAATTAATCACTCTAATATTTCTGCCTTGACATATCTAGATTACTTATAGTATAGTGTCATTGTTTCAATATTAATCAATTTCAAGGGAGGGAAATTATGAAAAATCTAAAAAAATTATTAGCATTAGGATTAGCCTCAGCGCTTACATTATCGTTAGTAGCTTGTGGTGGTAGTAGTGAAAGTACTGATTCTAGCGCAGAATCTACAACTACAGATGAAAGTGCCGATGTAGCTGCAACTGGTGAAGAAACTTACAAAATCGGTGGTATCGGACCAACAACTGGCGGAGCTGCTGTTTATGGTTTAGCTGTTAAATATGGTGCAGAAATTGCTGTTGAAGAAATTAATGCTGCTGGTGGTATCAACGGAACATTAATCGAATTCAATTTCCAAGATGATGAGCATGATGCTGAAAAAGCTGTAAATGCTTATAACTCATTAAAAGACTGGGGTATGGAATTACTACTTGGTACTGTAACAAGTGCTCCTGCTACAGCAGTTGCTCCAGAAGCTGCAACTGATGGAATGTACATGTTAACACCATCTGGTTCTTCTACTTCTATCACAGAAGGTAGAACTAACGTATTCCAAGTATGCTTCTCAGATCCTAACCAAGGAACTGGTGCTGCTCAATACATCGGTGACAACGCTTTAGCAACTAAAGTTGCTGTTATCTACGACAGCTCAGATGTATACTCGTCAGGTATCTATGAAAAATTTGCTGCAGAAGCTGCAAATCAATCATTTGAAATTGTTTCAGCAGAAGCATTTACTGCAGATACAAAAACTGACTTCTCTGTTCAATTACAAAAAGCAAAAGATGCTGGTGCCGAATTAATCTTCTTACCAATCTATGCACAAGAAGCTTCTTTACTACTTACACAAGCTGATTCATTAGGATTAGATGCTACATTCTTTGGTTGTGATGGATTAGACGGAATCTTAAGCATTGAAGGTTTCGACACAAGCTTAGCTGAAGGAGTTATTCTTTTAACACCTTTCGTTGCTGATGCTACTGATGAGCAAACATCATCATTCGTTGCAACATATGAAGAATTATATGGCGAAACACCTAACCAATTTGCTGCTGATGCTTATGACGGAATCTACATCATCAAAGCTGCAATTGAAGCATCTGGTGCAACACCTGATATGTCTGTTGCAGATATGGGATCTGCTGTAATTGCTGCTATGACTGAAATTTCTTTCGATGGTTTAACAGGTTCTGGAATGACTTGGGAAGCTACTGGTGAAGTTTCAAAAGACCCTAAAGCTATGGTTATTGAAGGTGGCGTATACGTTTCTTTAGACTAGTATTACTCTTTAAAATGAGTCTTGCATTGCAAGGCTCATTTTTTTATGAAGTTTTAAATATAGAACAGGACCATTACCACTATTTACACTTTTTTGAGGTAAAGGGTTGAAATGAACCATACACTTGATATATACTTGTGTGTATGTTTTAAGATTTTTTTAAGAAAAGAGGGAAAGCTATGACATTATTATCTTATTTGATTAATGGAATCAGTCTCGGTAGCGTATATGCAATTATCGCTCTTGGTTATACTATGGTTTATGGTATTGCAAAGATGTTAAATTTTGCACATGGTGATGTTATCATGATTGGTGGTTACATTATCTTCACATCTGTTGCTACTATGGAGTTATCTCCTGCTGTTTCCGTTATACTTGCAATTATTTTATGTACAATATTAGGTGTTGTAATTGAGAAAATTGCATACAAACCACTTCGAAACGCGGCTTCGTCTCTTGCTGTATTAATCACAGCAATTGGTGTTAGTTATTTCTTACAGAATATAGCATTGTTGATTTTTGGTTCTAACACAAAATCTTTTACTTCTGTAATAAGCATTCCGCCAATTTATTTAGCTGATGACCAGCTTATGATCTCAGGCGAAACACAAGCAACTATCATTTGCTGTATCGTAATTATGATTTGTTTATCATTATTCATTAACAAAAGTAAATCCGGACAAGCTATGTTGGCTGTATCGGAAGACAAAGGTGCTGCTATCCTTATGGGTATCAATGTTAATAAAACTATTTCACTCACATTTGCGATTGGTTCTGGTTTAGCTGCAGTTGCTGGTGCATTACTTTGCTCAGCTTATCCAGCACTTACACCATACACTGGATCTATGCCAGGTATCAAAGCATTTACTGCTGCAGTATTTGGTGGGATTGGTTCCATCCCGGGTGCATTAATTGGTGGGTTATTATTAGGAATTATCGAAATATTTGGTAGAGCCTATATTTCTTCACAACTTTCTGACGCTATTGTTTTCTTGGTTCTTATCATTGTATTGATTGTAAAACCAACTGGAATCCTAGGAAAGAAAATTCAAGAAAAAGTATAGATTGCTCAAACAATCGTAATTGCGCCTTATTAATAACTAAATAGAAATGGAGATAAAATGAAAACAAAGAAATTATCAAAAACATCAAAAAGTAATTTTATTACATATGGCATTGTAATTGTTTGTTTTGTACTTGTACAGATTATGCAATCGACAGGAAGCCTAACTAGCCTTATGTCTGGACTACTTGTACCATTATGTATTTATGCAATTCTTGCTGTCTCACTAAATCTAGTAGTAGGTATCTCAGGTGAATTAAGCTTAGGACATGCTGGTTTTATGTGTATTGGAGCATTTTCTGGTGCATTCTTTTCAAAATGCATGGTAGATGTTATCACTGTTGGCTGGATTCGATTTACAATTGCAATTATTATCGGTGCAGTGATGGCTGGAATATTCGGTTTCTTAATTGGAATGCCTGTTTTAAGACTGAAAGGTGACTACCTCGCAATTGTTACCTTGGGATTTGGAGAAATTATTAAAAACGTTGTAAATGTTCTATATATTGGAAAAGACGAAAATGGCTTTCATTTTTCAACGGAAAGTACCGTAGCGCTCAATTTATCTGCGGACGGGGAAGTCATCATAAATGGTGCACAGGGTATTACAAACACACCAAAAGATTCTACCTTTATTATTGCTATCATACTTCTATTACTCACATTGGTTATAGTACTAAACCTTATTAATAGTAGAGATGGACGAGCAATTATGAGTATTCGTGATAACCGTATCGCTGCTGAAAGCCTTGGTATTAATATCACAAAATACAAGTTAACTGCTTTTACTATTTCAGCCGCTTTAGCTGGTGTCGCTGGAGTATTATATGCACATAATTTAAGTGCACTTACTGCTACTACTAAAAACTTTGGATATACTATGTCTATCTTAATATTAGTATTTGTTGTACTTGGTGGAATTGGAAATATCCGTGGTTCTATGATAAGTGCTGTGATTTTAACATTACTTCCTGAATTGCTCCGTGGTTTAAGTGATTATAGAATGTTAATCTACTCTATCGTTCTTATCATAATGATGTTATTCAACTGGGCTCCTGCCGCATTGTTATATAGAGAACGTGTCAGTGCCTATTTCAAATCAAAACTATCATCAGTAAAGGGAGGTAAATAAGTATGGCTTTATTAGAAGTAACAAACTTAGGTATTTCTTTTGGTGGTCTTCGTGCTGTAGATAATTTCAATTTATCAATCAAAGAAGGCTCCTTATATGGACTTATTGGACCGAACGGTGCTGGTAAAACCACTGTATTCAACTTATTAACTGGTGTATACAAACCATCTAATGGTTCCATCGTATTAGATGGCAAGAAAATTTCAGGATTATCTACTATTAATATCTGTAAATCTGGAATTGCTAGAACATTCCAAAACATTAGACTTTTCAACAAATTATCTGTTATCGACAATGTAAAAGTTGGATTACATAATCATAATGACTACTCTATTGCTGCTAGTATCTTCCGTTTACCAAGCTACTTCAAGAACGAAAAATCTATGCAGAAAGAAGCTTTAGAAATTCTAGAAGTAATGGGACTAGCTGAGTATGCGGATATCACTGCTGCTAATCTTCCTTATGGGAAACAACGTAAATTAGAAATTGCTAGAGCATTAGCTACAAAACCGAAATTATTATTGCTAGATGAGCCTGCTGCGGGTATGAACCCAAATGAAACAATCGAATTAATGGACACTATCCGTTTTGTGCGTGATAAATTCAAAGTAACGATTCTTCTTATCGAGCATGATATGAAACTTGTTTCTGGTATCTGTGAAGAATTAACTGTATTAAACTTTGGTCAAGTATTAGCACAAGGTGAAACAACAACTGTATTGAATGATAAAGAAGTTATCAAAGCTTACTTAGGAGAATAGGAGGACCACACGTTATGGCAATGCTTGAAATAAATGATTTAAAAGTAAATTATGGAATGATTCAAGCAATTAAAGGGCTTTCTTTTCACGTAGAAGAAGGCGAAATAATTGCTTTAATCGGTGCAAATGGTGCTGGTAAAACAACCATTCTGCACACTATCACTGGATTATTATCTCCAAAAGGTGGAAATGTTGTATTTAACGGCGTTGATATCACAAAAATTCCTGCTCACAAGATTGTTTCTATGGGCATGGCACATGTTCCAGAAGGTCGCCGTGTATTTGCAAACCTTTCTGTACTACAAAACTTAAAGATGGGTGCTTACACAAGGACCGACAAAAAAGAAATTGAAGATACCTTACAGATGATTTATAAACGTTTCCCTCGTCTAGAAGAGCGCCAAAACCAATCTGCTGGTACACTATCTGGTGGTGAGCAACAAATGCTTGCTATGGGACGAGCTCTTATGAGTCAGCCAAAAATCATCCTAATGGACGAGCCTTCTATGGGCTTATCACCTATTTACGTAAATGAAATTTTTGATATTATTAAAGAAGTTAGCAAATCAGGTACTACCATTCTTCTCGTAGAACAAAATGCTAAGAAAGCTCTTTCTATAGCTAATCGTGCATACGTATTAGAAACAGGTAAGATTATCTTAGATGGTGATGCTAGCAATTTATTAAATGATGATTCAGTTAAAAAAGCATATTTAGGAGAATAACATATGAAAAACTATATTATTACAATCGCAAGAACTTATGGTAGTGGTGGTAAAACAGTAGGAAAAATGTTAGCAGACGAATTAGGCATCAAATATTATGATCGTGAAATCCTCAGATTAGCATCTGATGAAAGTGGAATTAGCGAAGCACTTTTTGGTGCTGCCGATGAGAAAGTATCTAGTGCTTCTCTCTCTTCACTATTTCGCATTTCAAAAAAGACAGTTTTAGGAGAACCACTTCCTCCAGACAGTGATGATTTTTCTTCCAACGAGAACCTATTTAATTATCAATCAAAAATCATCAAGAGCATAGCTGATGAAGAATCATGTGTCATCATTGGACGTTGTGCAGATTATGTTTTAAAGGATTATAAAAATGCAATTAGAATCTTTTGCTATGCACCTGAAGAGGCTTGTATAAAACGTGATATGGACCTTAATGGACATTCTAGAAAAGAAAGTGCAAAATTAATTGCTGAAAAAGACAAGAATCGTGGTGATTACTACAAATATTATACCGGGAAACAATGGGATAGTGCTACTAATTACGATATGTGTATCAATACTGCATCCCTTGATTACGAAGAAATATTAACAATAGTAAAATCCTTTGTCGATGTAGTAAATAGTAGAGATTAATACACTGAATAGAGCAAAGGGGAATAGATTGCGATCAATCTATTCCCCTTAAATATTATATGATGTTATATAAAAGCATGTATTTTACACTTTATAATTCTGAATAACTAATTGCAACGTCGTATTTCCATTAAATTCATTGATTCCAGGATAATACACCAATGACAATTTAACTCCTGATCTCCTGCCTTTTTGGAGCAAATTCAGTGACTCTTGTCCATATTTCGCTATGATATCCTCTAGCATCAATTCTATATTATTGAAACAGATTCCATCTATTTCATCTCCCGCCAAATCTCGTAAACGCACTTTTAATACATTTTTCATCTTACCTAATACTTGTAACTTAACAATTTCTAATTCTCTTTCTGCAAAACAAGGTTTGTGATTCCCCTTGCCAAATGGTTCTAATAAGCTCAGCTCTTCTATCATGCTTGGATTCACGTAACAAATTGGCAACTGCATATCAATAGCGATTTTCGCTTGCAAATCTTCTTCTGATAATGTAGACAATTGATTTAATATCCTTCTAAACTTTTCTACATTTTCTTCGGGTAGGCTTAATCCTGCAGCTAGTTTATGACCTCCGAATTTTGTAAATAATTCTTTGCATTTGCTCATCTCCTCAAACATATGATATGCATCAATAGAACGTCCCGAGCCTTTCACCCCTTCTTCGCCTTTTGTAAGTACGAATGTCGGCTTATGATATAATTCTCGTATTCTCCCTGCTATAATACCTGCAAGGCTCTCATGACAGTCTGGTAAGTATATAACTAGTATCTTATCCTCCAACCACTGTTCTTCTACTTGCTTCTTCGCTTCTTCTACTCCTTGTATCGTCATTTCTTTTCGGCTATCATTGAGCGCTTTCAAATCTGTCGCCAAAACTTCTGCTTCCGCTTTATTTTTTGTCATAAAAAGTTCTAATGCCCGTTTTGCCGTATCTAATCGACCACTTGCATTTAGGCAAGGTCCTATAACAAATCCTATATGGTATGAATTCAACTGGCTAATATCGGGTACCGTTTTCTCTAAAAGGGATTTGAGTCCTATGTTTTTTGTTCTCTTTAACATTTCGAGTCCTTGTTTAACAAAAATTCTATTTTCGCCAATCAAGTCCATAACATCACCAATCGTAGCGATTGCAACATTCTCCATCAAATAATCCACATCTTCAGAATCTGCGCCGCTCACCTGAAATAATACCTCCACTAATTTATATGCAATACCCGCTCCGCACAAGCCTTTAAATGGGTAGCCACAATATTCTTGTTTTGGATCAATTATAGCATCTGCATTTGGATAAATATAGGTTCGCTCAAACCCATTTTCTCCTGCCACTTCTTCGTATGGGACTTCATGGTGATCAGTAATAATTATAGTTAAACCATGAGCCTTTGCATAAGCAATTTCATGTAATGCTGCAATCCCATTATCGCATGTGATAATCGTATCGATTCCATCTGCAATTGCTCGCTCTATCAGCTCTATATTAAGCCCGTATCCATCTTTGATACGATCTGGTATATCACTATCAACTAAAGCTCCTAATTTTCTCAATCCTTCTACTAAAATATAGGTTGCATTTATACCATCAATATCATAATCTCCTATGATACGTATATGTTTTTTTGACTGTATTTTTTCTCGAATTATATCCACTGCGACGTTCATATCTTTCATTAGAATTCCATCATATAGATTATCTAATGTACCGTTTAAATATTCATCAATCGCATCATCTCCGATTATTTCTCTATTCCTCATAAGTCTAGCAATTATCGGACTTACTTTATACTTCTTCGCAATCCCTTCAAAATCGGCACCTTTTCGTACAACCACCCATCTTTCTTCCATTCCGTTTCTCCTTTCCTTTGTATTAACAGTATCATCCTGTTTATTTATTGTTCATTGAATTGATAAAAAGGCTACAGGATTTACCTGTAGCCTTCATCATTCAGAAACTCTTACTTTCTAAATCCTTTTTTCATTCCATACCAAAGGGCACCTGTGATGCAAACAGAAGAATACGCTCCACAGATAATACCTACCATCAGTGGCAATGCAAATTCTTGTATTGAACTAACTCCCAATATATATAGAACAGCTACCATCACAAAGGTAGTAAATGATGTATAAATACTTCTTGTCAATGTTTGTGAAATACTTCTATTTACAGTATTATATAAGTCTTCTCTCGCACCAAAGTTCTTAACCTCTTCACGAATACGGTCAAATATTACGATGGTAGCATTAATTGAATAACCCACGATTGTAAGCATACACGCAATAAATGTATTTCCTACTGACACGCGTGCCACTGCATAGAAGGCAAGAACAATTAGCACATCATGTAACAACGCAATAACTGCACTTCCTGCAAATCGTACATCTTTGAATCTGAACCATATATAAAGTAACATACACAACGTAGCGATGACTACAGCTATAATGGCATCTTGTCGCATTTCCGAACTAACTGTTGCACTAATATTTTCTGCAGCAATATCTGACTCCGCTATTCCAAATGCCGCAATCAATGCATCGTTTAAAACTGTACGCTCTTCTAACTCTAAAGAATTCGTCTTAATAACTACTTCATTCGTCCCTTGAACTTTCGATGCTTGGATATTGCTAATTCCGATTGCCTCTTCTATCACTGGCTTAATCTCTGTATCTATTTCTTCTAACGAATATTCTTCTGCAAATGTTACTGTTGTAGAAGTACCACCACTAAACTCTAAACTATAGTTAAATGCACCATTTTGAGTGCTTGCATTCATACCCATAAAAACAAATCCAATTACAATAACTAATACAGATCCACCTAAACATAGATTTCTAACTTTAAGGAAGTCATATACTTTCTTTTCTTTCTTGTTTACGCTATATAATTTCGGATTTTTTATTCCTACTGCAAGGAATGAATATACAATCAATCTTGTAATCACTAATGCGGAAAACATCGAAACTACGATACCAAGTGCTAATGTCTGTGCAAAGCCTTTTACTGTACCTGTTCCAAGAGTAGCAAGCACAATCGCTGCTATCAATGTTGTAATATTTCCATCTACGATTGCTGACAATGCTTTTTGGAATCCTGTACGAACCGCAACTCGTACATTTTTTCCTTGTCCCAATTCTTCTTTTACCCTTGCAAATATAATAACATTGGCATCTACCGCCATACCAATTCCGAGGATAATACCTGCTATACCTGGTAATGTTAAGGTAATCTCAAACCCATTGATCAGTACAATCACAAGGCCAATATAGATTAGTAATGCAATACTTGATGCTATACCTGGCACTAAATATACCACACACATAAATATAAATACGATTGCAATTCCAATGATACCTGCCATCAAACTTGTCTCAACTGCTTCTTCACCTAATTGAGCTCCTACTACTTTCGAACTTATCTCTTCTAATTGAAGCTTTAATCCACCTATACGGATAGTAGACGCAAGTGTATCTGCCGCTTCATAGCTTTCCAATCCGTCAATAATTGCTTCCCCACCTGTAATCGCTGTGTTTACTGTTGGATTACTTACGATTTCGCCATCATACACAATTGCAATTTGTTTACCTATATTTGCTTCTGTTGCAACAGCAAATTTTTCAGCACCTTCATCTGTCATAGTCAAGCTAACCACATACTCATTTGCACCAGTAGTTGAATTCTGCTGTGTTCCAGCCGATGCTGTTTCAATATCAGTTCCTTCTAGTACTACATCTCCATTTTCATCTTGAAATTCTAGTGTTCCTGGTTGTCCAAGCTCTTCTAATATATCATTTGCATTTGTAACACCAGGGATTTCAATACTAATTCTATCATCACCTACTTGGTATACCGTAGCTTCTGTACTGTACTCTTCCACACGTTTTTGTAACTTGTAAATTGTATCACTCATATCTTCTGATGATGGATTAGCCTCCACTGTTTGATAAGTAATACTAACACCACCATTTAGGTCTAACCCCAATGTGATATTTTTTGCTGCTCCCATACTAGTAACACCCCAGCCAACTATCGCTGTATATCCTAAAAATACAATCGCTGCAATTACTGCTATTAAACTTATAATTCCTTTATTTTTCTTCATTGTTTCCCCTCTCTACTCTGCTAATGCTGCCTTTATCATAATCGCACATTCTACACGCTTACGTTGCATCTCACAACCCACGTCATAAGTATCGTAAATCGTTCCATGGAATTTCTCTGAATTCGCCATGCAACCACCGCTACAGTAGAATTTCGCAAAACAGCCTTTACACTTTTCTTTCGTATAGACACTGCAGCCTCTAAATTCATCTGCAATCTCCGGCTTTACGATTCCGTCATCAACGTTTCCCATCAAGAATGCTTCATTTCCTACGAATTGATGACATGGATACAAGTCTCCCCAAGGGGTAACTGCTAAGTATTCTGTACCAGAACCGCATCCTGATAAACGTTTTGCTACACATGGACCACCTTCAAGATCTATCATAAAATGGAAGAAATTAAAACCTTTTCCTACTTTTTCTCTTTCAATCATTTCTTTCGATAACAAGTCATATTCTTCAAAAATCTGTGGTAAATCTGCTTCTTTTATTGAATACGAATCTGCTTCGTCTGCAACAACTGGTTCAATAGAAATCTGTTCAAATCCTAAATCTGCAAATTCTAACACATCTTTTGTGAAATCCAGATTATTTCTAGTAAATGTTCCCCTGATATAATATTTTTCTTGTTTTCTGCTTTCGGCCAACTTCTGAAATTTCGGAACAATAAGATCATAGCTTCCTTTTCCATTGCGGAATGGGCGCATGAAATCATTCACTTCTTTTCTTCCATCGAGGCTTAACACAACATTATCCATTTCTTTATTCGCAAATTCTTGAATTTCATCATTTAGTAGCACTCCATTCGTTGTAAGCGTAAATCGAAAATTCTTATTGAACTTCTTCTCTTGCTCTCTTCCATAGGCAACTAAATCTTTGACTACTTTCCAATTCATAAGTGGCTCTCCACCGAAGAAATCCACCTCTAAATTTCTTCTATTCCCCGAATTTTGAATCAGATAATCCAATGCTTTTGTACCAATTTCATACGTCATCAGTGCACGTCTTCCATGGTACTCACCTTCTTCTGCAAAACAGTACTTACATGCCAAATTGCAATCATGTGCGATATGTAGACAGAGTGCCTTAACTACTGTCTTTCTCTGCTTTACTTCTCCTATATAAGCCTCATATACATCTTTAGTATATAAACGCCCTTGTCTTGTCAATTCTATAATATCCTCAAAGGCCTCTTCGATATCATTTGCAATATATTTGTATTCCAGTATTTCTTTTACTTTTACCTTTAATGTTCCGCTTTCTAGTTCTTCTACTGTGTAATCTTTCCCATCCACTTTTATAGTTTCTAGTACATCGTAACACAATTCATCTATCACATGGACTGCTCCACTATTCACATCTAAGGCAATATAAAACCCATTATTTCGGTACTGATGAACCATCCTCAGTTACCACCTTTCTAATAACGTACATAGGCAGCGTCCCGCAATGGTCGCTGCCCTTGTTATTGCTTATTCTTTCATTATTATTTCTTTTGTTCACAAGTTTGATTTCCAACTGTACAAGAAGTCTTACATGCTGATTGACATGATGTTTGACACTCTCCACATCCACCTTTTTTTACTGTATTGTTTAAAGTTTGCACATTTAAAGTTTTAATATGTTTCATCTAAATTTCCTCCTTAAGAATAATTAACCTTACTAATTATATCACACACTCTCTCGCTAGTAAACCATTATTTAAGCACCTAATATTATCTTAGAATGCCTAGAATATCTGCCAACTTCACTTGCCCATTCATCCTGCGCTACATTCATCACTTTTCCTCTATGATTTTATAGGTCACTTGCCGTTTCACTATACTGTCGATTCCACCAAGCATCTGTTGTTCTATTCGTTGCATTTGATTATTTTCTTTATAGATACACAAACTAAAAGATTCATATCCCTGTTCTTCCATCGCTTGTACTGAAGAAGTGACTGGTAAGATAAAAACTCCATGGTTTTTCTGATTTTTCCCCACTACCACTAATTCAAAAATAGCTCTCGTCGTATTGGTCTTCAATATAATAGAAATAGCCACGGGTTCTTCGTTCCTATGTGCAATACAACTGCATTTTTTATCTACTTCCCCTCGAATTCCACACAGAATTTGCTTGGGATTATACATCGTATCAAAATAGACTTCACTACGTTCTAAAATATTATTCATTAACGTTTCTGAGGCATTCTCAATATTTACGCATTCTACAAGCATACGATTTCGAATAAATTCAATAAGTGGCTGCATAGGCTGAAGCGCTCTGATCCATTGTGCTTTCGTCTCTATTCCCAATGGATATGTGATAAGTTTTTTTTCTTGCTCCACCTCTAAGCAATATGGCTGAAACAGCCCTTCCATCATTTGCTCACTCTTGCTATTTTCAATGCTAGTAACCCAGACTTCTATCTGTTCTTCTCGTAAGCGCGTCAACACTTGTCTCAACAGATATTTCCCCATTCCATGATTTCGTTTTAATTTCACGATGTATATATATTTTATTTCTACTACTGTCTTATCCTGAAGTTGTAATAACACATACCCTATCCCTTCTTCCCCTTCTACTAGGGAATAAAGCCTAATAGTAGATGAGTATGTCAGATAATATTTCACCACTGTTGGCAAATCATAGCTCAACGCCAATTCCATGATGCTAATTTCTTTGATTTCCATGTCGATTTCACACTGCTTTCTCTTTGTAGCTCTGTATCAATTCCACCGTATCTCCTACTGTAATCATGCGTTCAAGAACATCATTTTCAAATCGTATTTCATAGAAAGTCTCAATTTCGTAAGCTACCATAATCATACTAAGGGAAGTCAATCCTATATCACCCACTAATTTTGATTTATTCGTCACATCTTCTAGTTCTAAACCTTCTAGATTTAGTCCCGCTATAATATCCACTAATTGTTCGAAAACGTCCTCCATTACACACTCCTATTTCGTATCATCTTCTGCATCTGATTTTTCTCAAATCCGCTATTCCTATAAGAAATATGTCGAATCCTTCTATACACTGGTTGCGTTTCATTCCATGCAAGTACGGCTGCTTTGCATTGTTCAAATTTCGCTTCCTCAGTAAAAATATCAACTCCAATAACCACTGCACCATCTGGGCCTTTCGATTCATACACTAAACATTCTATTATGTAGGGAATTTGATACAATTCTTCCTCCACTTCTTCTGGGGAAATATTTTCTCCATCTTCTGTTACTATCACAAATTTTTTTCGCCCAGTAATATAAATATTTCCATGATTATCATATCGTCCTAAATCTCCTGTTTTAAACCATTCGCCTTCGAACACCTCTGCATTGTATGCAGGATTTAAATATCCTAGAAACACCGTATCACCTTTGACCCATATTTCATGGTCAACGATTTTAAATTCATTGTGTTCAAATGCAGTGCCTATACTATTTGCACAGAATTTTTCTCCACAAGTACTCGATACAATTCCGCACTCCGTCGTTCCATATCCTTGAAATACCGTCACTTCATTTTCCATAAACACATCTAATATCCTCGACTCTGTTGCAGCTCCCGCCACAACGAGCGCATCTAAATTCGGTAAAACCTTGTTTATTCCCTGTTGCACTACAATGCCACTTAGAGCACGCGCCATAGATGGAACCAAAGCTAAAAAACATGGTTTGTACTGCATAATATTACGAAATAGATTCTGATTGCTATCATTCACTACAATTGTCATTCCTCCATATAAAAAAGTAAGGAGTCCACATGTCAGCCCAAAGATATGATATAGCGGCAATAATGCGAGATAAATACCGTCTCTATCACAGGCTGCCCTTGTAGCTGGATTATAACTACTTATAACAATATTTCTATGACTTGCTACTACTGCTTTATTCTCTCCTGTTGTTCCTGAAGTAAAGAAAATAGCTGCTGGCGTCTCTCTTTTAATAACTGGCTTTTCATAAGTACATGCTTTCATATGAGACAATTCTTCATATCTATATTGAATCGGCACTTCATAAATGCAATTCATTTCTCGAACTATCTTTTCTGTCTTTTCATCATAAATTATTCCTACACAATTAATTTTTTTCATTGCAGTGCAATAAAACTCTGCAGATTTCTCACTCGGCAATAATACTGCCACTGCCCCTAAAATTGTAACTGCAAAAAAGGCCTCTATCCATTGATGCGATGGGCTCATAAAAATCGCCACCCTATCTCCTTGACGGACTTTGCCGCTTATCACTCCCGCACTCCGTCTACAATGTATACCAAATTCCTGATATGCTATTTGTTGTTCTACTCCTTGTTCTTCAGAAATAAATGCAACATTATCCTTGTACTGCTCTGAAACCGACTCCAATAGCTCCTCTAGATTATCATATGCTTTTCTTCGTTTCCCTACTAGTGGTAATCCATATTGCAAATTTTTCATATTGTATTTACTCCACTTGGCGAATTGCCAAATCATAGAAATAGCCTTTCTTCGCCATCAATTCTTCATAATTTCCATCTTCTACTAATCTTCCTTGATTTAGCACAAGTATCCTATCGCAATTGATAATGGTACTTAATCGATGCGCAATAATAATTTTTGTTGCACGTATTTTATCGATACTTTCGCTGATTAATGCTTGATTTACATTATCGAGTGCACTCGTTGCTTCATCAAAATAAATCACCTTCGGTGCATTAATAATAGCACGTGCAATCAATAGACGCTGACATTGCCCACCAGAAATATTACTACCGCCCTCTGAAACTACTGTATGAATCCCCATTGGCATCTTATCAACTTCATCTTTGATTCCAACTTGGCTCAAGATTTTTTGCACTTTTTCTATAGATATCACTCCCGAAGTAATCGTTACATTTTCGTAAATACTTCCCTCCAATAACTTTCCGTCTTGTAATACAACCCCCATCTTCTTACGCAATTCACGTTTGTCTAGATGATCAATATCTTGGTTATCATAATATATTTTGCCCTTGGTTGCTTCTTCAAATCCTAATAATAATTTTAATAATGTGGACTTCCCTGAACCTGATGAACCTACAATGGCTACATATTCTCCTGGATTAATAGCAATAGAAAGATTTTCTAATATTAATTCTCCCTCTGGATCGTATTTAAACGACACGTTATTGATATCGATTTTCCCCGTAAGTGTAGATAAGACAGTGCAATCTGTTCTCCGTTCATCCGTCGTTCTAAATATGACTTTCGCCCGTTCATAAATCGGTATCGCATTATTTACCTGCAAAAATGCAATCACCATTCCTAACATAGCCCCTGAAAAAGATCCAAACCCTGAAGTAAATCCTGTGAATTCCCCTAAGGTAATTTCTAAATCTTTTACAATGACCATGTAATAAAATATCGCACTAAAACACGTGCCTAGCCAGATATTAACATTCTGTGTTAAATTTGCAAGCTGTTGTGATTTTTCATTTAACTCTTTGCTTTTTATATAATATTCTAAAAATTGATTCAATGCTCTATTTTCTACCCCTGCAATTCGAATCTTTGAAATCCCACTTAGTAATTGGTACATCGTAGAAGATGCCCTAGCTTGCAATTCTATAATTTGTTTCTCATACTTAATCTGCATAAATCCAAGTATCCCAATGAAAATCATCTCAGCAATGATTAAAACGATACTGATTCCAGCCAATTCACTAGAATATTTAAACATCCTAAAGAGATACAATACCGAAAATATTCCAGCTAATAATGTAGAAATCAATATATTTGATACTAGCTCTGTAATGGTAGCAATATCCATCACACGTTTTGCTAAATCGGCACTTTCATACTTTCCATATATACTTACTGGCATATTATATATTCTTTGTATCATAGCACTCTGTAAGGAAATCCCCATGTTACTACCTATTCGATACGATGCTAAATTTTTTACAATTACAAACATGAGATTTCCAATTGCAAAGGCAATCATAAGTGCCCCTACTTGTATCAAACTATTTTGATTGCCTGATGGTATGTATGTATCGAAAATCTTTTCATTAAAAATCGGTAATAGCAGACCTATTCCGGTCGATAATAACGCCAATAAGAAGATAAACCAAACATCACTTCTTTTGATATTTTCTAAACAAAAAGAAATTACATCTTTCGCACTTAACTCTTTATTTTCAAAAGGTCGATAGATCATATAGGCCTGTGGATTTAATGTTTCTTCCACTTCTTTCGTTAGAGGAATCTTTTTATTACTCTTCACATCCACCAAAACATAAGATTTTGACGTCTTCTGCACTGCTACATAGGGCTTATTTCCTTCTTTTGTAAATACTATGAAATTTCCTGCCTGTTTCTTTTGCCAATCCGTCTCTAGAATTACTTTTCTATGAATACATTGAGATAAGCGTGTAATATCTGAAATACCAAATTTTCTAGCACACACATTTTTCAATAAATCAAAGGATACAATCGAGATTTTTTCCAAACACATGAGATATGCCATCGTGTCATATAGCGCATTTCCAGATTGTTCTACATAAAATTTATCTTTTCCGGAGCGAAACGAATTTATCAGCATGCGAAGCCCTTTATAGTACGTGTTCTTTTGCTCTTCTGATACCGCAAAAATATGTCCTTCCTCTGTTACAAGTTTTAATGCTACACGCTCTACGATTTGCTGGTGAAACTCGTCTATATCAAATAATTTCATCTGAATACGTTCACAAAATTTCTCTATAGTAGTCTGTGAATCTATTTCTTGTTCTAATAATTCCCCCTTATCCATAGCCGTACACAGAAAGGTCCACTCTCCAGCCCTCTCGTCACTTAAATACATCGCAGGGAATTTCTCGCCTTCTTCCATTTGAGCAATAAAAGTTCGTCTTTGTGGAATGCCTTGTTTTAGGGGAACTGCAAATATCAAGACACTTCCTTTTTTCACTGCATATTCTTTATTTACGTCTTTTGTCAAAATATAGTCTGAGGCAATTAGTTGTGTGTTTTTCATCTTTTATCCCCCCTATATCGTCTTCAACAGATTCTGATAATGTCCAGGTACCTTAGACAATTCATCATGGGTACCACACTGTACGATTTCCCCACTGGCCAATACGATGATTTCATCGCAGTCACGAATTGTGCTCAATCTATGCGCAACTACAACACAAGTACAACCACGACGCTTAATATTGTCAACGATCTGCTTCTCTGTCACTGCATCCAGTGCGCTCGTTGCTTCATCCATCACTAAAATCGTAGGATTATTCACTAATGCTCTCGCTATCTCTAAGCGCTGACGTTGTCCACCACTTAAATTGGTTCCTCCTTCTGTCAGGATTGCGTCATATGCTCCTGGTTTTATAGTAATCGCATCATGAATGCATGCATCTTTTGCTGCCTGTACAATGTCTTCATCTCGAATAGTCTTATCCCACATCGTAATATTATCTGCAATTGTTCCAGCAAATAACGAGATTTCCTGACTCACTGTAGAAATAGAGCTTCTTATAATCTCCGGTTGGACTTGTCCAATTGGCCTTCCATCTACTTTTATCGTACCTTCCCATGGGAGATATAATCCGCTAATAATTTTTGACACTGTAGACTTTCCACTTCCTGAAGCACCTACAAATGCAATACTCTTTCCACATTCTAATTTAAAGCTAAAATCATGTATCAATGGTGCATCTAATATTCCATACCCAAACGAAATATTTTCAAGTTCTATCTCTCCAGAGAGCTTTTCTATTCCTAATTCTTGTTCTCCATTTTGCTCATAAATTTTATCTTGTTCATATTTCATAATATCATCTACACGATTCATATCCGCTTTTGCTTGCTGTATTTTTTGTGCAAATTCAATTAACTGATTAGTCGGTTCTGTAAATAAGCCTAGTAATGTTACAAATGCAATTAACATTCCTGACGTCATCTCACCATTCATAACGAGTATCCCTCCAACTAACAATACTAATACATTTGCTAATTGAGTTGTGATTTCTGGTATGGAATTCACTATCTGCATTAACTTACCATGCTCTTGTTTCCTCGTTATAGATTTCGCATAATTGCCTAGTACCCGACTTGCATAATCGTTTTCAACACCTGCCGCCTTTAATGTAGTAATCATTCGAACGCCAGATAACATCACCCCATACATTTTTCCTTCATCTTGTTGGACTTTCATAATCGAGCGTGCCATATAATTAGCTGAGAGCTTTGCGATCACCACATTAATTAAAACACTACACAATCCTATAAAACTCAAAATCGGACTGTATGTATATAATAATGCTAGATATATCACTGACAAAAATACATTAATAATATTTTGAATTAATTCCCCAATAACAAATGTACACACTTGATCATTATTTGTTGTTCGAGATGCTAAATCCCCTGCCATTCTTTGATCAAAAAACGACATCGGAAGCCGGAACAAATGGTACACCAATTTATGTGTTGTTAATAGAGCGATTTTTTTTTCAAACTTTATAAACAAATATTCTTGATAATAAGTAAATGCCGCTTTAAATGTTACAGTAAACAGCATCCCTAATATTAAAATTTTCACCCAATTGTCATTACCCAATCCCATAATATCATCGATGAAAATCCGAGTGAACACCGGCAATATTACTGATGGAATCACCATGGCTAGCCCTAAAATCATAAGACATAGCAGTGCATTACTCTGCCCTTCTAATCTACGAAGTACTGCCTGTAAAATTCCATTCTGATTCTTCTGTTTCGAAAATCCAGCTTGAGGTTCAAAAACGAGTGCAACCCCTGTAAATCCTTCATCTAATTCTTCTATGCTAATTCTACGTCTCCCTTGGGCTGGATCATTAAGATAAGCGTATCCAAACTTCACGCCTTCAAAAACAACGAAGTGATTGAAGTTCCAATGGATAATACAAGGCAAAGATTTCTGTGATAATAGCTTCTCTAGTTCCCATCGGTAACCATCTGCCTTCATCCAATATTTCCGAGCACCTTTAATAATTTTGCTTGCTTTACAGCCATCACGGCTCACTCCGGTTTCAATACGCACTTCTTCTAGCGGAACATATTTACCATAATATGCCATAATCATTGCAAGGGAAGCCGCTCCACATTCTGTATTCTCCATCTGAAAAATAGTTGGTGTTTTTTTATATTTTCTCATACCATCACCTACTCTTCTATCTCTACATCTAATTTATCTTTAATGTATGGGATTACTTTTGTAATTGGTGCTGCTTCATCTGTAATCACTTTCACATATGCAATGGTTCCATCGCGAATCACTACATCATTTCCATCGTCACTTGACCAAGCGTATCCATTACTTGAATTTTCATCTATATCCAATTCAAGCACCACTTTATACATTGAACCCTGCAAAAAACTTTCCGTTAATAAAGCGTCTCCTAACACTTGTGTCATCTCAGTTGTGGTCGAAGGATAGCTTGCTACTTCTTTAATTTCCCCTGTAATGTATCCCACTTCATTCTGATCCACATTGCTTGGAACAATCGTCGCTTCCATACCGACTGCTAATTTTGTCACTTCCGAAACAGAAATATAGCAAACAATAGTATGTGAATCTGAAGTGTCATCAATTTCTGTTTCTACTGTCACTAAAGATGTCCCTTCCTCGATTATTGACCAATTATTTACATTTATGAGAGATACAATTCCCTCATAAGTAGATGTCACCGTATTATATTCATTCTGAATATCATAACCTTCTAATTCGGCAATTTGATTCAACGTACTTCCATCATTTACTATGGCAATGACATCTCCTACAGATACTTCCTGCCCCTTTTCCACTAATAGCTCTACTTCTCCTGTAGATTTCGCATATATATCCATGTATTTACTATTATTATAAAAAATGCCACTTGCCTCTAAATACGTAGGAATATTTCCAAATATCCCCCATATCATCACTGCCACAGATACTATGATTGCACCTAACACAACAAGCCATACCGATGGTGAAGCAATAACAATTAACTTGTCCAATTGTTCTGGTGAACTCAATCGTTCAATTGCTTTCTTTCTATAGATTTTTTCCATATCCATATTATCGTCCCCCATGTCCATATCAAACTTAATTCAATTATACCATTTAGGAAATGAACAGTATAGCTTCTCGAACAAATTCTAGTGTGATTATACTATTCATTCTTGGGTGTATCTGAGTTAAACACACGTTATGGCATATCGGTTCTCTTATGACAACATTCCTCCCAACATTCCTCCTGCAACACATAGAATAATTGTTGTTACTATATCGTTATGATTAAGTGTTCTATATACTATCAAAGTAATCAGAAACAAAAGCGCTACATATAGGATACCAAGAATCATTCCCCAGATATATTTTTTATGGCGCATATATTTCCCCATCAATACACCGCCTGTAAATGTGGACAATACATATATTGCAATAATTCCTATAGCCACTTTACTTTCATTCCAATCAAATCGGTACAATAAAAATGCTAGTAACACTAGCATTATACCTGTCACAAAATATGCCGCTAACAATGACTTTAGCATGCATAATGTAACTGGAGAATTTATTTCTTTTCCATTCATTTCTTTTCCATTCATTTCTTTTCCATTCATTTCTTTTCCTCCTACATCTCGTCCTGTTTTAATAGTATGATATAAAAAGAAATGTTATGACTATTATTCCATTTGACTTCCTAGGTAATGCGCTCCTAAAAGTGATATTTTCTTCTCGATATCACCTATTTTTTCTTTTCCTTCTTTCTGAATAAGCGCGATGCTCCCTATGATATTTCCGTCGTGTACAATGGGCGTCACAAGGACACTTTCTACTAAAATCGTCATTTCCGCATAAACATTAGCATATTCTCTATCTTGCATTGCGTTTAAAACCTGAGCTCTACTATGCATTTTTTTCTCATATGCTTGCGTTAATTTTTGATTAATGGATTCTTTCTTACCTGCCCCTGCTCCAGCAATAACTTGATCTGTATCTGTAACTAAGACAGTGTGTCCTGTAATCTGATATGCAGATTCTGCAAATTTTCTCGCATATTCTCCCAATTCTTCAATTGGTGAATATTTTTTTAAAATCACTTCTCCTTCTCGATCCGTAAAAATTTCTAATGCTTCTCCTTCTTTGATACGAAGTGTTCTTCTAATTTCTTTTGGAATTACAATTCTTCCCAAATTATCTATTCTTCTTACAATCCCAGTTGCTTTCATATATCTTCTCCTTTTTGGTATCTTTTTACTTGTAGATTTATTTTTTACCAAACAGAGGAATTTATACCTTATTCATAGATTGTTTTATTTGTTCTTCAAATAAGTCCATAGATATTTTATTCTACTCATAATATGCTCCACATAATGCGTCAAACTCCACATCAAGTAATTCATAAAATGATTCAATAACAGCGCATGGATTGTTTGCTTCCCCAAATCCATAATTAGCTAATATCATAGGAACTCTAGCTTCGTCGCATGCTTTTTTATCACCACTTGTATCTCCTACATAGATGATTTTATTTAAATGATTTCGCTCCATAATTAATCTTATATTCTTTCCTTTTAAAAGTCCTGTGTCTCCTGGACATGTATGATCTGTTATATAATCCCCTAATCCTGTCACTTTAAGAAACACTTCTATATATCCTGCCTGACAATTACTTACAATAAATACCTGGTATTTTCTTGATAATTCTTTAATTCCATCAATAACCCCTTCATAAGTTTCACACGTTCCTCTTTCCAACCATGCTTGTTGATATTCATATAAAACTTGTTCAACTTCTACTGTTTCTGCTTTATTCAAATCTGGAAATACTATTTCAAGAATCTCATCTAGTGGCTTCCCAAATAATTTTTTCAACTCTGGACCCGTCACTCTCTTTTCTATATTAGTCTTCTCCTCTAGCGCTTTGTTCCATGCGTATGCCACTGCATCTGTTGAGTCCCATAATGTACCATCTAAATCGAAAATTATACCATCCATAATAATTCCACTCTCCTCTTTCATGTATCTTATTTTATTTTTCTCTTTCTATAAGTCATGTCCTAATTTCATGTCAATCTTCTGTTTTCCTTATAATGATTTTCAGTTTATCATAGCATTTTTCAAAAAGCAATTGCAATTCTTATAAAGTAATCTATAATAAAAGAGAATCAACTTTGACTTTTCATGACATATATGAAAAGTCCTATTCTAACAAAAATGAGGAGGACATTATGAGTAAAATCGAAGAAGTAAGAAGTGCCATGATCGCAGCCATGAAAGCTGGTGATAAGCAATCAAAAGAGTCTCTATCACTATTATTAGCAGCACTTAAGAATAAAGCCATTGATAAGCGCGAAGACTTGACTGAGGAAGAAGAAACGCAGGTGATTCTCAAGGAAATCAAACAGACAAAAGAAACATTGGAGCTTACACCCGCAGATCGTACTGATATTATCGAAGAGTGTACAAAACGAATTGCTGTTCTTGAAAAATTCGCCCCTAAAATGATGGACGAAGATGAAATAAGAGCTGTCATCACTTCCGTATTCAAAGCACTTTCTATTACATCCCCTACAGGAAAAGACAAGGGACGTATCATGAAAGATCTTATGCCACAAGTAAAAGGTAAGGCTGACGGTAAGCTAGTCAATCAGATTCTATTGACCTATATGCAGGAATAGATGTAATAACATTGAACAAAAAACAAAGGATATCTGCTCACGAATTCATGAGTAGATATCCTTCTTTTATTCTTATTCAGCTTCTTCTGTCACTGTTTCTTCTGTCACTGTTTCTTCTGTCACTGTTTCTTCTGTCACTGTTTCTTCTGTCACTGTTTCTTCTGTCACTGTTTCTTCTGTTGCCATCCATACAGTAAGGGCTTCGAAATCAATTTTTGCTATTTCAGATTCATTTACAACAACTTCTATTTCTGCTAACCATTCTTGAATTGTTGCATTATATAATTCAGTTTCTCTCTCTGTGATAATTGTTTCTTTCTCTGTTTCTGTTGCTTCTTCATCAAATTCACTTGTTAATTGCGCAACATAGTACCCTGAGTCTGTTTCTATAATACTTGTACATTCACCTACTGCTAATGCATCAACCTCTGCAATCAAATCTGTGTTAGGACTTGTAGTTTCTATATCAAATGTACGTTCATATGGGCTATATCCTTCTGCCTCTGTAACAGTATATAAGTCTGATTCTGCTGCAGCTTCGATCATTGCTTCGATTGAAGCTTTTAGTGTTTCTTTCTCTTCATCTGTCATAGTAACAGATTCACCCTCATCATCTGTTGTCGTAAATGAGAAAAATACATATGTCATCTTCTTTTGTGCCGCTTCTTCATCAGACACTTCTGTATCTACATCCTGAACCATTACAGGCTTACATTTTACATCATATGCAAATAATTCAAGTACTTCTGCGATATTCTCTTTTGTTCCTGAAACTTTATCACGTATTTCTTCTTCATTTTCATTATAGAATTCTTCTGCTACTGCATCAATTGCTGCTAATTCTTCTTCTGTAAGAGATACACCTAACGCTTCTGCGTGTTGACGAATCACTACTAATTCTTCAAATGTAGTAACAATACCATCTTTTACACTATCTTGATATGTCGTGCCATCTCCCATATCTAGAGCCCACATATCATCTCCCATGAAGCTTGAATAATATGTTTCTGTAACTGCTGCTTGATATCTGGCATAAAAATTAATAACACCTAATGTGACATCCTCTTCACCCACTGTTAATGCAACTGCTGTATCATCAATTGAAGTTCCACACCCTACAAGTGCTGTAGCTCCCATCACGACTGATAAAATAAATCCTGCTATTCTCTTATTGTATTTCATAATAATAATTCCTCCTCAATGTTGCTCATAATTTTTATATTATATCCTTTTTTCTCTAAGCAATCAATCCTTTTATATCATTTAACAATTTTTTCACCGTTTCCATGATATTTTCTTCCTTATCTTTGCCATTTACTCGCTTTTTCTGATAGATAAAATATGGATTTGTTTCCACTTTAAACGTTAAATCTCCTCTGTATTGTGTAAGTAATACTGGAATCTTTTCTGCAACTACATTCGCTTTATCATACATGGTAATCTGTAACGTTGTGCTTTTTTGTTCTACCGCGATTACATATACACTGTGTGCTAACGCTTTTAATTGTGCTACCTGCAATAGCTGTTGTACTTTCTTTGGTACGTCTCCAAATCTATCAATCAACTCTTCAAGCATGTCATCCATTTCATTTTCATTTTCAATACAAGATATTCGTTTATACACATCCAATTTTTGATATTCGTTCGGTATATAACTAGATGGAATAAAGGCATCCACATTCAAGTCCATCACTGTTTCAAAAGATTCTTCTGATAGTTCTCCTTTGAGGTGTTTTACTGCTTCGTTAAGCATTTTACAAAACAAATCGTATCCTACCGCCTCCATGTGTCCATGCTGTTCAGCCCCCAATAAATTTCCTGCTCCTCTAATTTCCAAATCGCGCATCGCAATTTTAAAACCAGATCCCAAATCTGTAAACTCTCGAATAGCTGATAATCGTTTTTCAGCCACTTCCTTTAACATCTTATCTCTTCTATATAATAAAAATGCATAAGCCATACGATTAGATCTTCCTACTCGACCACGCAATTGATATAATTGTGAAAGTCCTAGTTGATCCGAATCATGAATAATCATGGTGTTTGCATTAGATATATCAAGCCCTGTCTCTATAATCGTTGTAGAAACTAACACATCGATTTCCCCATTAATAAACTCGTACATAATACGCTCTAACTCATGTTCTTTCATTTGTCCATGTGCAAAAGCAACATTTGCATCTGGAACCAATTTCGCAATGCGATTTGTAAGTTCATCTATATCCTTGACTTTATTATACACATAGTAAACTTGCCCATCTCTCGCTAATTCTCGTTCAATGGCTTCTCGTACCATTTCATCATTGTATTCCATTACGTACGTCTGAATCGGCATACGATCTTGTGGTGCTTCTTCCAAAACACTCATGTCACGTATCCCAATCAAACTCATGTGAAGTGTTCGTGGAATCGGTGTCGCAGTCAATGTTAATACATCAACATTTTCTTTTAATTTTTTTATTTTTTCTTTGTGCTGCACGCCAAATCTTTGCTCTTCATCTATAATAAGGAGTCCTAAATCTTTATACTGTAAATCTTTTGAAAGTAATCTATGTGTGCCTATTACAATATCTACCAGCCCTTTTTTTGTATCTTCTATAGTCTTCTTTTGTTGTGCAGGTGTACGGAATCTACACATCAAATCAATTCGCACTGGAAAGTCTTTCATTCGCTGTACAAAATTATTATAATGCTGCTGTGCAAGAATTGTAGTAGGAACCAAATACACCACTTGCTTACTTTCTTGTACTGCTTTAAATGCTGCTCTAATTGCAATTTCAGTCTTCCCATACCCTACATCCCCACATATGAGTCGATCCATAATCTTTGCACTTTCCATATCATTTTTAGCTGCTTCTATTGCTAATAATTGATCTTCTGTTTCCTCAAACGGAAACATTTCTTCAAATTCTTGTTGCCATACGGTATCTTTACTATATACATACCCTGCATCTTTTTGTCTTTCTGCGTATAATTCTACTAAATCTTTCGCAATTTCTTTTACTGCCCCTCGGACTCTTGATTTTGTCTTTTGCCACTCTTGGGTTCCTAGTCGATTCAATTTCGGTTTTTTCGCATCAGCACTAGCATACTTTTGAATCATATCCATTTGTGTTGCTGGAATGTAGAGATTCCCTGTTCCCGCATACGAAATCTTCATATAATCCTTGGAAATTTTATCACGTTCAATCTTCTCAATTCCTTGATAGATTCCTAATCCATGATTTTCATGTACCACATAATCTCCAATTTTTAATTCTGTAAAATTTTGTATTTTTTGACCTTCATATTTCTTTCGTTTCTTTTTCTTCTTTTCACGGCCAAATATATCACTTTCTGCTATGACAATGAATTTTAGATTTGGATATTCATACCCCTCTCGCACATGACCATAAGCAACCATAATTTCTTCTGGTTGTACTTCTCGACTTAAGTCATCGCTATAAAAACTACTCAAGTCATAATCTCTTAAATCTTCTGCCAATCGTTTAGCTCGACTTCTCGATCCAGATAATAATACCACTCGATATTTTTGTCGTTTTAGACGCTTCAAATCCCTTGTAAGCATTTCAAAACTATTATTATAAGAACTAACTCGTTTTCCTTCTACGTGGTAAGTTTCTCGCACTAAAAAATCCCCACATTTTGAATCGAGGGCTGTGAACGCAATTCCTGAATATTTATTAATTTTACGACTCACTTCTTTGGAGGAATAAATAACATCCATAGCTTCCACTGATTCTAGCCCTTGTTCAATGCGATTTTCAATACTTTTTACAAATTCATCCTCTACCAATTGTCCGCTTTCTTCTAATCGTATTGGTTCGTCTAAAAACAGTACCGTATCTTTTTTTTCAAAATATTCTAAAAATGATACACTTTTATCTATAGACTTCACCTGCTCACTTGCAGGGTATAACTCTAGCATTTCTAAATTCTCGATTGACCTCTGACTTTCCAAATCAAAGCTGCGAATCGAATCCACCTCATCATCCCAAAATTCAATTCGTATAGGAAGCTCCTCTGTGATAGGGTAGATATCTACAATCCCACCTCGCACTGCGAATTGTCCAACTCCCTCTACTTGCATCTCTCGTTCATATCCCAGCTCCACTAATTGAACCTTGAGTTCTTCTAATTCGAATGTTTGCCCTACTACAATATTTAGAATGGATTTCTGTATAGACTCTAAAGGGATGAGTTTGTCCATAAAGGCTTCATAACATACAATCACTGTACTTTCTTTGTGATTTATAAGGTTAGCAATTACTTCCATTCGCTTTTTAAGTAATACCTTCCCCTTAATATCAGCATGATAAAACAACAAATCTTTTGCAGGATATAACCATACCTCTTTATCTAACATCCTATACTCTTCGTATATTTGCTTCGCTTTCAGTTCACTTGAAACTACAATCAGCTTGTGTGGGATTTCTTTTCCTAATCCATATATTAGGTGCGTTCTCTGAGACGGCACACTTCCAACTACTTGAAGTACCCCCTTTTCCTTCTGCTGTTTTTCTTTTATCAAATGAAACTCAGCCACTTCATTCATCGCCGCTAATAAAGCTTGCATACATTACTCCTTTGCTACTACTTTCTTGTTATACATATTCATCGCTTTGTCTATATCACCTACTATGATATTCTGAATTGCAATACTCACACGTTCATATCCTTCTGTCATCAACTCTTTTTCACCTTTACTGAAATGACCGAGTACATAATCAGCCAAATCATAACCTTTGGGTTTTTCGCCTACTCCTACCTTAATACGTAAAAACTCTTGTGTTCCCAAATGCGAAATAATACTTTTAATTCCATTATGCCCGCCAGCACTTCCTTTTTTACGGATACGCATCTGTCCCACATCTAAACTCACATCATCGTAGATTACGAGTATCTCGCTACTCTCATCCACTTTATAAAAATCAACGAGTCCTCTCACACTTTCTCCACTTAAGTTCATATAAGTCTGAGGTTTAACAAGTAAGACTTTCTGCGCTTCTATTATACCTTTACCTACAAAAGCCTTGTTCTTTCGTCCATCCACATTAATATTATATTTATCTGCTAACATATCGATTACATCAAACCCAACATTGTGTCTTGTACCATTGTATTGCTTAGTTGGATTTCCTAATCCAATAATTATAAACATATTTTTACCTCTTTCTAACTTGCTTTTCTCTTTCGAGCTTATCTTCTTCATTTATCATCACACTACATATTATCAGATATTGCGTATAATTCAAGGGATTCCTTCATATAATATACAAATACACAAATACTAAGGAGGTATTTATGAGTTCTAAAACAAAAATTATCGTCTTACATATGAAAGAGATTTTATATACCGGAATTTTTCTCATCCTTGGAGCAATCCTTATTTTCCTTCTATTCTTTATGTTTCATTCACAGGAAACTACAAGTACTTCTGCCTCCGTATATCAATCTGGAATTTACACCTCCACCATTGCACTTAGTAGTGCCACGTTAGAAGTTGAAGTCACTGTTTCTAATGACAAGATTGATGCTATCCGGTTCTCAAACTTAGATGAAATAGTCACTACTTCTTATCCATTAATCCAACCTACCATGGAAGATATTGCTATTCAAATTTGTGAGACACAATCTTTAGAAAATATCGCATACTCTGATGACAATCAGTATACAACCCAAGTCATTGTAAGTGCTATCGAAGAGGCACTTACAAAAGCCATTCCTTGATAATATATATACTAGAGTCAAAAAAAGGATTGAAATTATGCATTTTCGCGTCTTTTCAATCCTTTTATCTTATTCACTTCTTACTAATCCGTTCTAACTCTCTACTACTAAGTATTCTCCACTAGGTAGCGTAAACACCTCTGACGCTTCTTCCAATTCATCCAAGGTCATCCCTTCTATGTCCGCACCGTTTTCTTCAAAATACTCTTTCACCTCTTCTAAAGAGCCTAGGACAACAGCCATACAGTCTTCTAAAAATGTTTCTGCTTCTTCTAATGTCTCCACTACAGGTTCATCAAATAATTGTGTTTGTTTCTTAATAAATGTCTTTAAACATTCTTCACTATACTCGTACATATACGCCTCCTTTATTCATTTTGTATCTACTTAGCATTACATCCAAAAATATATTCTATGATGGATTCTACATCATCAACTAGAGTTATCTTGTGATTTTTATCCTCCACAGCTTCTAATACTGACTTATCTCTAAATCCCCAACTCACTCCAATTGTTGAAACATCTGCTGCAATTCCAGTCATCATATCCACCTCGGAATCTCCTATGTAAATGCATTCATCTTTAGTTCCTCGAATCTTATCTAGAACATATTCAATGCTTTTAGGGTCCGGTTTCTTTGGTACACTTTCACATTGCCCTTGTATGTGTGCAAAATATCCTTTTCCAAACATACTCTCTACAATCTGAACTGTCCTTTCATGTGGTTTGTTTGATAAAATCGCCAATTGAAATCCTTCTGTTCGTAAATGATTTAGTAATTCTTTCATACCATTGTAAGGTACAACCTGATACATACAGTACTCTACAAAGATTCCTCCGAATATCTGGAGCGCTTTTTCTAAAAGCTCCTCTTCGCAATTCCCTTGCACAGCCACAATTGAATCAAGTAGCAACGCCCTTGCTCCATTCCCTACAAATTGCCTACACTGCTCTCTGGTAATCGAAGCTAATTGTAATTGTTCTAATGTTTTATTTACAGAGATAACAAGTGAATCCAATGTATCAATTAGTGTACCATCCAAGTCAAATATCACTATATTTTTCATAACACTTCCTCCACTTTTATAATATTATGAACTATTCAAAATTTCAATACATATTTTCACTTTCATACCTCTTTTCTTATACTTTCTTTTTGAATCATTCATATTTTCACTATATAAAAACCTACTTCTCTTACGAGAGGTAGGCTTTCATACTGCGTAATGCATTTTTTTCTAAACGGCTCACTTGCGCTTGAGATATTCCAATCGTTTCTGCAACCTCCATTTGTGTTTTACCCTGAAAGAATCTGAGTGTTATAATATAATTTTCTCTCTCATTTAATCGACTCATGGCTGTTCCAAGTGAAATATCTTCCACCCATTTTTCTTCTTTGTTTTTCTTATCACTAATTTGATCCATGACATACAATACATCTCCACCAGCACTATATACTGGTTCTTGCAAACTCATTGGACTTTGGATTGCATCAAGTGCCATCACAATATCTTCTTTCCCTATTCCTATCTCAGCTGCAATTTCTTGTATCGTTGGCTCCCTCAAAAACTCTTTCATATAGCGTTCTTTCGCATAAATAGCCTTATACGCTGTATCTCTTAGCGAGCGGCTCACACGTATGGAATTATTATCTCGTAAGTAGCGTCTTATCTCACCTATAATCATAGGAACTCCATATGTTGACAATTGCAAACCTAACGTAGGATCAAAATTATCGATTGCTTTGATTAATCCAATACAACCTATTTGAAATAAATCATCAGCGTTTTCATTGCTATTTTGGAATCGCTTGATAACGCTTAGTACTAATCGTAAGTTACCACGAATATACTGTTCTCTTGCATCACTATCTCCTTCTTTCATTTTCAGAAAAAGTACTTCTTTTTCTTCTTTTGTCAATATTGGTAATGTAGCCGTGTTTACACCACAAATTTCCACTTTATTAAGAGCCATAGTAAGAATCCTCCTAGATTATGTTCTAGTTAAATCATGCTCACTATGACTCTGAAATATGCGACACAAGAGAAAATTTTATAAACTTTTCCCCCTTGACATTTCTCCACGGAATCTCTATTTGCCAGCAAATAGCACTCGTCTTCTGTTTTATCTAATAAAATCACCTTCTTTGATCATTTCTCTCTTTAGCCGCACCATAATCTTCTTTTCCAATCTAGAAATATACGATTGAGAAATACCAAGAATATCCGCTACTTCTTTCTGTGTTTTCTCCTCTCCGTCTGGTGAATTCAACCCATATCTCATCTCTATGATTATTTTTTCTCTATGGTTAAGTTTACTGATGGCTTTATTTAACAATTTACGCTCCACTTCATTTTCTAGCTCTTTGTAAATCGTATCCTCATCAGTACCCAATATATCCGACAATAATAGTTCATTCCCATCCCAATCCACATTCAATGGTTCATCAATGGAAACCTCTAATTTTGTTTTGTTATTTCTTCTCAAATACATCAATATTTCATTTTCGATACACCTTGATGCATAAGTAGCTAGCTTAATATTTTTTACTGGATTAAAGGTATTGATTGCTTTGATTAATCCAATAGTACCTATAGATATCAAATCTTCTACCCCAATCCCTGTATTATCAAATTTTTTCGCTATATAAACTACTAGCCTTAAATTATGTTCTATCAATACTTTCTTTGCTTCGGAATCATATTCCGTTCCCAAATCATTAATCACTGCACTTTCTTCTTCCCCTATAAGTGGAGCTGGCAATACATCTGTTCCACCGATATAATGAATATCCCCCTTTGATGGGAATATAATACTTCTAATACTCGGCATCACCTTCAATTTAAACTGCTTTGGAACTGCTATTTTTACAATCATCTTTCTTCCTCCTGTTATAAAATATCAGGATTCAAAATCATTTGGTAACTCTCGTCGTTTGATATTGCATCATCACTGATTGCGATTCGTGGTTTTTCTATCCAGTATTCTCTCTCCCCACAAATATGTATCTTATCTATCGTAATCACACACATAACACCATAGTTTCCCAATGAATGATATGGTATGTATCGTAAATTTTTATTTTCACTTAATATATTAATATTTTTGATTAATTTCTTGCTCACAATGCTAATTGGCTGATTTGTATACGTGTCCTTCAGACTATTCCCCGTATCTAATAATGCTTGTGTTTGAATCACCATTGTGTCCACATATAATTCCACATCATACCATTTACTGCGATATTGTAAAATAAATTGAATAAAATACCAAACACCGCGTACTATCCAATAGCTGCAGACTGCCATTGCAAAAAACAAACTACTAATTTTCATATATTGTTGAAAATATTGCAACACCCCACCTAAGAGCAGGCATGCTACATATAATGATATGTACATCATGACAAATTGTTTTCTACTTTTAATTTTGAATCCTATATGGATCATTACTGTGTTTATGACTATATGGAATAATATGAATTTTATGCTTGCATATGAAATAGGTATTATGATTACAATACACGTCAAGATTGCACCCACTAGACTGGCTAAAAATATTCGAATATGACTCGATGCATTCCTAGTGATTTCTCTCACGATTAATAGCGCTAAATAATCCATCATAAAATTCACTAAACACAATATATCAACATATAATTCATAATACACAATCCACCTTCTTTCTCACTTTGAATTTGCTAAAATATCAACAAAAGCAAGATTAATTATATCTAAGGTATCTTACGTAATTTGTCAGAATAACGAATCTTTGTATAATAAAAATTCGACAAAAAAGCTGTTGCTTCCAACTGACTCAGTTTGGAAGCAACAGCTTCTTTATGTTATCTTTTATTTAATTATCTTTTAAAGAAATCCGGAATCTTGATACTTTGTTCTTTCACATTACTCTGTGGCACTCTAGCTTGAGTATTTCCAGGATTCACAGCTGGTCCATCATATCTTGGTACTTGTGGCACTGCTTGTGCAGCAGTTCCCATTCCATAATCTAACTGTGATCTCTGTGGTTGTGGTGTTTGATACACAGGTTTTGGAGTCGACACGTTAATTGGTTCATCCAAATCATAATCTGAATCCAATGGAACCATCGTTGCCTTTTGTCTCTCTAGTCTCTCTTTTAACTTAGAGGCTGCTCCGCTTGCATTGTGAAGTCCTGTTGCAATAACTGTAATAGTAGCTTCATCTGTCTTGCTATCATCAAATTTTGCACCAAATATAATATTTGCATCTTCTCCTGCTAAATCTTGTACATACTCTGCTGCATCACTAGCATCCATCAAAGTAATATCCCCAGAAATGTTTATAATAACATGACTAGCACCTGCGATAGTAGTTTCAAGAAGTGGACTAGCAACTGCTTGTTTCACTGCTTCTAGTGCTTTGTCATCCCCTTTTCCTTGACCTATGCCGATGTGTGCAACACCTTTGTCATGCATAACTGTTTGAACGTCTGCAAAGTCTAAGTTAATAAGTGCTGGTACATTGATAAGGTCAGTAATACCTTGAATCCCTTGTTGTAGCACTTCATCTGCTTTTCTTAGTGCATCTGGCATCGTCGTTCTTCTATCCACGATTTCTAGTAATTTATCATTTGGGATTACAATTAATGTATCAACATTATCTTTTAATTTTTCAATACCAGCCAATGCATTATTCATACGAGCTTTTGATTCAAAACGGAACGGTTTAGTTACAACACCTACAGTAAGTGCACCTAAACTTTTCGCGATCTTCGCTACAACTGGTGTAGCACCTGTTCCTGTACCGCCACCCATTCCACAAGTAACAAATACCATGTCTGCGCCTTTAATAGCTGCAACTAATTCTTCTTCACTTTCTTCAGCTGCTTTCTCACCAACTTCTGGTTTTGCACCTGCTCCAAGTCCTTTTGTTATTTTCTCACCTATTTGCATAAGCGTTGGTGCCTTGCTCAATTGTAATGCTTGTTTATCTGTATTTATAGCAATAAATTCTACACCTGCAATTTGCTCATCTATCATGCGGTTCACGGCATTATTTCCGCCACCACCTACTCCTACAACAATTATTCTTGCGGCTGCGTCTGATTCATTTGTTTTAATTTCTAGCAAGAGTATTTCCTCCTTTATCATCATTTCTAATATCGATTATCCATCAAAATACACTTTTCCATGTAATACTATAATATCGCTTTTCCTCTAAATAATCAATACATTTTGCTAATTTTCTGATATTTTTCTTGTAAAACTCACAGTTGCGTTTGAAGAACTATAATTTTCTAAATTTAAGGTTCCTTCTTCTTCACTTATTTTTTCTAAAATCGGAGGAATTTGAACGATTTTCTCTTCATAATTCCCTTCTCCTAGCTTAATCAATTTATTTCCTATTGTAATATCTACATCTGCCGCGCCTCCACAGCTAATGGTATCTACAGAAATTTCTTCAGTATTCAAAATACTTGTTACTTCTAGTACATTTTGAAATATATCCACATCTTCTACTTGTATGATTTCATAGAGCGCATACTCTGTCACTTCTATCCCTTCTATTAATGGTACTCCCTCTAGTGATGTTTCTACTTCTAGTATTACCGTTCCATCCTCATCACAATACACATATTTCCCTTCAATTTCAAATCCACTAACCGGCTGTTTGTCTTCTACTAAGACCGCCACTTCCCATGGGTTGTTCAATTCAACACAAATGGAGTCCACTCCACCCGGCAAGTTGATATCCCAATAGTTATATTTCACAAAAGTTGCAATGGTGTTTGTAGAAACTGGATCAGCGGCTAACCAATTCAGTATATACATATCCGTACTATACTCATTATTCCTAACCTCTACTTTTTGTGTAAAAAATAAAAGGTAGAAACACATGATTATAATCGCAAGCGCTAACACAATCACGGATATTGCATAAAGTCCAAATTGTCTTTTATTCTTTCGCTTCTGACTTGTCTTCTTTGCATAGGAACGTATTCCCATGTTTTGCAATTGTTCCATCTCACTATTAGAAATAATTCTTTTCTGAGCTTTTGTTTTTTTCTTATACTGTACTTCGTTCATGTAAATACCTCCTGAACTTTTTCTTCTCTTCATTCTACCAAATTAGATACATTTAATACAATACCCATTTCCATCAATAAAAACATAACTGATGTTCCTCCATAGCTGATAAACGGCAATGTAATCCCTGTATTTGGTATCGTATTTGTCACAACTGCTATATTCAATATTACTTGAATCATGATATGAGCCATCGCTCCGCTTGCGATCAATGCTCCCATCAAATCTTTTGCATTTGATGCAATTGCATAAAATCTCCAGATCAACATAAGAAATAGTATCATAATAGCGCCTGCTCCTACCATGCCCAATTCTTCACAGATTATTGAAAATATCATATCATTCTGTGCTTCTGGTACAAACCCTAATTTTTGCACACTATTTCCTAATCCCACCCCAAACAATCCGCCTGAACCAATCGCATATAATCCTTGTATTGTTTGATAGCCTTTTTCATATTCTTCTGGATTTTGCCAAATCGCAATTCGCTCTAGCCTATAACTTTCCAGTGCCAAAAAAACGCCAAGAAACGCAATACTTAGCACTCCCATCCATATGAATTGAGCATACTTAGGAGTAGATACAAAAATCAATGCTATCGCAATTCCCAAAATAATAATTGCCGTACTTAAATTACTCATTCCAACCAGACCAACAATAGGTAAAATTAATCCTAATATCAAAATCATACTGCTGGTTTTTCGCACACTCTTTCCCATTCTAGTAATGAGCACTGCTAAAAATAAAATCACGGCTATTTTTGCAAATTCTGAAGGTTGAAATGAAAATGGTCCCAAAGACAACCATCTTTTGGAACCATTGTACTCGTCTCCTATAAAAATAACTGCTATTGATAATAGCAACGCTATCATATATCCACCTATCGCATATTTGTACCATATGTGATAGTCTATATTAGCCATCGCATACATAAGTGCCAATCCTAACGAGGTTGCAAAACATTGTTTTTTCAAATAATAAAAAGAATCTCCAAATTTATTTTCACCATTGTAAGCACTCGTACTGTATAGAATCACAAGACCAACTATCAGTAATAATAAGACAACTATCAGAAGTAAGATATCTATTTTTCTTTTTTTGTCTGACACAAAGAGCACTCCTTATAAATTCTTTACAAGTTCTTTGAATTTATCCCCACGTTCTTCATAATTTCTAAATACCCCCCAACTTGCACAGGCCGGAGATAGTAATACTGCATCTCCTTGCTTTGCTATTTGAGCACTTTTCTCTACAGCTTCTTCGAATGATTCGATTAACATGATATTTGTAAATCCACATTTCATCGCCGCTTCTTGTATCATGAATCTTGTCTGTCCTGTCAAAATCAGCATTTTCACTTTGCCATCAAATGATTGAATCCATTCTTCATAAGTGGAATCTTTATTATATCCACCGCCTATGAGGATAGTAGGTCGATTCATCGCCTGTATTCCTTTGATTGCTGCGTCTGGATTCGTGCCTTTTGAATCATTGTAGTATCTCACTCCATGCTTTTCACATACAAATTCTATTCTATGTTCTACACCTACGAATTCAAGAACTACTTTCCGAACCAAATTGTGTGGTACTCCATATGAAATAGCCATCGCTGCTGCGGCCATGACATTTTCAAAATTATGCTTTCCAAGTATTCTCAATTCATGAATATTGCACAAAACTTCCTTCTCATGAATATCACATACGATTTCATCTCCAACTAAATATACTCCCTTATCTAGTTTACGCTGACTACTAAAATATAGAACTTGTGCATTCACGTTTTTTCCAAATTCTCTTGTTACTTCATCTTCATAATTCAAAACACAGATTTGATTTTTTGTTTGATTTATAGCTATACTTTTCTTGGCTTCTATATATGCTTCCATTGTATGGTGCCTGTTCAAATGATCTGGTGTGATATTTAAAATCGCACTTACTTGGGGTGCAAATGTGTCAATGGTCTCTAATTGAAAACTGCTCATTTCTGCTACGACTATACTACGTTCTGTCATATCTAGTGCGACTTCGGTATATGGATTTCCTATATTTCCCACAATATAAGTTTCTTCTCTATACACCTTCATAATCATACCCAAAAGTGCAGTAGTCGTCGTCTTACCGTTGGTACCAGTAATGGCAAGTACATCTCCCTTCCCGAATTGATATGCCAATTCTACTTCTCCCCAGATAGGAATTTCTAAGGCACGCATCTTTTCCACCACTGGCAAATCAGTTGGTACTCCTGGACTTAAGACAACTAAATCTAGCTGTTTCATCTTTTCCTCGGATAAATCTCCAATCACCACCTCCACGATATCCATGGCTAATTGCTCTATAATTTCTTCTTCTGTTCTCGTAGTTGCTCCATCATATAGAATGACTTCTGCCCCTATTTCCACTAATAATTTACTAGCTCCAATTCCGCTAATCCCAGATCCAAATACTAGTACTTTTTTCTGATTCAAGTCCATAATTCCCCCCAGTTTACAATCCCATCAATGCAATCAAGCAAAGTAACGCTGTAATAATTGAAAATACCGCAACTACTTTTGTCTCTGACCAACCACACAATTCATAGTGATGATGTATCGGTGCCATTTTGAAAATTCTTTTCCCGCCTGTTTTCTTAAAGTATGTCACCTGTATAATCACTGACATTACTTCTACTACATATATAAGTCCTACTAAGATAATAAATATCGGCATTTGCATCATATAAGCTGTAGAAGCCACAAATCCACCAAGTGCCAACGATCCTGTATCTCCCATAAATACACTTGCAGGATACACATTAAATAGTAAAAATCCAAGTAATGCCCCCACTACTGCACACGTAATCGGTTCTATTCCACTGTTTGTTCCAATTGCAACAACCGTAAAAAATGTGGCCACTAAAACCGTTACGCTAGATGCCAAACCATCTAATCCATCCGTAAAATTTGTTCCATTCACTGTACCAATCACCGCAAAAAATAATAATGGTATTGAAAAAATCCCAATATCTAAATACTGACCTCCTGAAAACGGCACTAGCAATGTCAATGGTATTTCAGCGATTTTCACTATATAAAATGCAAAGATTGCTGTCACGATTACTTGCAGCACTAATTTTTGTTTTGGAAATAATCCGTCTGATCGTTTCAATACAACCTTTAGATAATCATCTAAAAATCCAATCACCCCAAACCCTACTGTCACAAAAAGTATCGGTATAATCTTTGGATGTGATGTGATGTAAAAAAGTGATGTAATAATAACACTCCCTAATATAATCACTCCACCCATCGTAGGCGTACCTGCTTTCTTCAAATGTGACTGTACGCCATCTTCTCTCTCTGTTTGCCCCATTTTCAGTCTTCTCAGTACTGGAATGAATACAGGTCCTCCTATTAAACTTATGGTAAATGCTATCAATACTGGCATTAAAATTGTATAATTCATCTTTGCACCTCTTATCTTTATTGTTGTATATAACTAAATTATTATACTCCATTTCTAATTGCTTTACAATCTTTCTTACTACACTTTGAACGCTTCAACATTTTTTCTATTCTACAACCTCTTTTTCTATTCCTAGATATGGTAATACATTATCAAATATTTCTTGTACAACAGGAGCCACAATAGTTCCACCATAAT
>JAWXVA010000077.1:0-11331 GCA_044425815.1 Eubacteriales bacterium | reverse complement strand
AAAATTATGGTGAAGAATGGTTTGGTGGATTTATTTATACAGAGTTGAAAGGGCTCGGTTATGAGGAAGGTATTCATAGAAGAGATCCAAGTAGTATATTATGTGTAGATGGAAGATATTACGTATGGTATACAAAATCGGTTGGGCCTCATTTTGGGGATACAAAGGATCGAGATGATAAAATAAAAAAATTCCCGTGGGATTATGCGGATATTTGGTATGCTTCTAGTGAAGATGGAATTATATGGAAAGAAGAAGGGTGTGCGGTGCATCGAGGTGGCAAGGGTGAATATGATGAAAGAACAATATGCACACCTGACTGTATGGAACATGAAGGAAAATATTATTTGGTGTATCAAGCACTACCACAAGGGATATATACAGGGAAAAATGAGAAAGTAGCGATGGCTGTCGCGGAGGATCCCAACGGACCGTGGATAAAAACGGGGGCAGATATTTTACAGCCCATGGAACCAGGAAATTGGTTTGGAGATTCACTTGGAAATTATAATGATGGTGCCTATGTAGGGGCAACACATGACCCGATGCTGTTTTATTATAATAATCAATTCTATTTATACTATAAGTGTGGGGCAACTAAGCGGGGTGATTTGAAAAGCTCTGGTCAAGATACTCGATGGGGTGTTGCAATGTCAGATAATATATTAGGTCCGTACAAACATAGTGAATATAATCCGATAACAAATAGTGGTCATGAAACACTTTTGTGGAAATATAAGGACGGAATTGCAGCACTTTTGAATCGTGATGGTCCAGAAAAAGATACAATTCAATATGCGGAAGATGGTATTAACTTTGAAGTGATGTCTAGTGTATACGATACACCTATGGGAGCTGGAGCTTTCAGAGGGGATCATAATGATAATACTCCATTGGAAGGAATTAGATGGGGAATCTGTCATTATGATGAGCGTGCATCAAGATGGAACTATTTAGTAAGATTTGATTTGGATAGTAGACATCCATATGCATTTCCACACACATATCCAAAATCAAATTGCCAAGGGCTAGGATGGTTTTGGTAAAAAATAGTAGGAGGAAGAAAAGTATGGCAAGAGAATTTATTATGCCGAACCAAATTATATCAGGTATAGGTGCATTAGAATTAGCAGAAGATACTTTGGGAAAATTAGGGAAAAAAGCATTAATTGTTACAGATATGATGATGCTACAGTTAGGGAATTGTGAAAAATTGGAACAAGCATTGAAAAATAAAGGAGTTGAATACGTAATATATTCAGAGATTAACGGAGAACCTACAGATGTAATGCTCGTAGATGGAATTAGTCTTTTTAAAAAAGAATCGTGTGATTTTCTTGTTGCGTTAGGTGGGGGAAGTCCTATTGATGCAATGAAAGCAATTGCAGCAATGATTGACAGAGATGATAAAATTTCGTCGTACATGGGTAAAGAGATAGTAGGTAAATTACCTTCGATGGTAGCGATACCAACTACTGCAGGTACAGGGTCAGAAGTAACACAATTTACTATTATTTCAGATACTGAAAAAGGTGTTAAGATGCTTCTTAGAGGAAAAGTTCTAATGCCTAATGTAGCAATTATTGATCCACAATTTACTATGACAGCACCACCTAAAATTACTGCGGCTACAGGTTTGGATGCACTATGTCACGCTGTAGAGGCTTATACATCAAAAAAATCTCAAAAAATGTCAGATACATTTGCAATATCAGCAGTTAAAAGAATATTAGAATATCTCCCAATTGTATATAAAGAAGGAAACAATGAAGCTGCAAGAGAGCAGATGTCGTTGGCAGCTTTAGAAGCAGGAGTGGCATTTAATAATTCATCGGTAACTTTGATTCACGGTATGAGTCGCCCAATCGGTGCATTGTTCCATATTGCGCATGGATTATCAAATGCGATGCTAATTAAAGTGTGTCTTAACTTTGCACTTCCGGGAGCGTATGAAAAATTTGCTGAGTTAGGTCGTTCTGTTAAAGTTGCGTCTGTGACAGATTCGGACGAAGTAGCAGGACGTAAGTTTTTGGATAAGGTAGAAGAATTAGTTGTAATGTTGGAAGCACCAACGTTGGAAGAGTATGGAGTGAATAAGGAAGAATTTAGCTCGATGATTTCAAAAATGGCGAGTGATGCGATGATTAGTGGCAGTCCTCAAAATACACAAAGAGAAATTACGCAGTCTGATATTGAAGAATTATACAAGGAATTATGGTAATAAATGGGAGAACATAATGACACGAGATGAAATAAAAAAACGCCGATACATGATGGTATTTGGTGCACTGGCTATATTTTTTACGGGATTCCCACATGTATGGTCGATTTATCAACCATATGTAATGGATGTAGCAGGATGGACTGAAGGTCAGTCGTCTATGTGCTTTTATCTAGTTATGTGCACTTTTGTATTGGGGAATATCATTGGTGGAAGAATTCAAGATCGCTATAGTCCGAGAATTGCGATAGTTGTAGGTGGTGGAATTTTTTCTATGGGGGTTTTGATTTCTTCATTTGTAATTGGACCGTCTATAGTTCCAATGTATATTAGCTATGGAGTAATGCAAGGGATTGGACAAGGTATGATTTATACGACTATTATATCAACAGCACAAAAATGGTTTCCTAATAAGTTAGGATTTGCATCGGGTGTAGTAGTGACAGCGAATGGATTGTGTGGTCTTTTTCTAGCACCACTAAGTAGGTACTTGTTAGAAAAAGGTGGCCCCCAATTAGCACTATGCGTAATAGGAGTAGCAATTACGTTATCCTGGATATTTATTAGTATTTTCTTTTCGCTGCCGAATGAAATAACTAATGAGAACCCAAGTGTTGATAATGAAGACGTCACTGCTCATAGTGGTTATACATCACATGAAATGATAAAAACTAAAAAATATTATTATTTGGTTGCTACGATGCTATTTGGATTAATGGCATATTTATTAATGTCGCCATATTCACAATTGTATCAAACTAGTGTGGGGGTTCCGAGTACAATTGCCGTGAGTGCAGTAATGGCTGGATCAGTAGTTAATGCAATGACACGATTAACCTTACCGACTTTAGCAGATAAAGTTGGACGAGTAATATGTGTGCAGTGGACTTTGATAGTATGTGCTATTACGATGTATGTGTTAGCATTTGCTCAGTCATGGGGAGTTACAATTACAATAATTATAATATATGGTTGTTACGGAGGAATCATGGGAAGTTTTCCTTCTTTAACAAGCTCCATTTTTGGAATGAAATATTCTGGAGAAAATTACGGATATGTTATGTTTGGATTAGTATTAGCAACACTAGGAGCACCAATAATTAGAGGGTTTGTGGATAGAATAGGTGGCACTATGAATATAGTCTTTTTAATTGGTGGTTGTTGCTCGATTATTGCATTAATCTTTGTGCTTTTATTAAAAAAAGAAATGAAAAATTCATGAGATGATAAATCATCACTATTGTAGAAATAGTGGTGATTACAGAATGCAGACAAAGTGGAGGTACTAGGAAATAGGATAATCTGAGTCTGTTTCATACCCTAATACAAAACATCCAGTATTTATCAACGAATTATAATAATTTGAAGATAGATACTTGGTGTTTTATTGTTTATTTGTTTTAATAACCATATTCTTTTCTTTATCACATCCGCATCATATCGATAAGGGCATTTCGCTCTATGAATACAGTTATTACAATCTTCGTATCCATATACTTCACCACCTTGCGCATGCGACTCCGTGTGGGTGTTTTCTGACTTTTCCTATCATGGCGCTCATAATAGTGGGTGTCTGTATTATCAGCGATGGTTTTTAAGTGTGTTTGAAGTTTCAATAATTCCATAGGTGAGCAATTATAGAATTTTATCTATACCACTGATGATAAACAGTTGCAGTGGTGTAAGAGTATATGAGAAATCTAATACAAGAGGACTATACTTGCAATCAAGTAACACTAAAGAATATTTTGACCCATTTACGAGTGAACAGGTAGCAAAGTCAAAGGAATTAGTGTGTGAAAACAATATAAATCAGAGAAAGTGATTTCAGAGAAAACTGTTTGTATTCGCTATTTCTTCAAAAATTTGTTAAAATAGAAAAAAGGCATTATAATTAAAATGAATAAAAATAGATAAACTGGAAAAATAGAACAAAAATCGCATAAATGACAATGAACGTATGAAAATCATTATCTTGATATATGTGTGAAGTGTGGCAAGATACTAGATGTTTATATGAATTATATGAACCGTTTAGTTATATGTATAAAGATGAAGCATTAGGTATCGAAGAAGTGACTGATAAAATCAAAAAAAGGAGGAAATGAGTATGGGGAAATATGTTTGTTCGATTTGTGGATATATTCATGATGAGGCAAAGGGTACAGATTGGGAAGCGTTAGATACAGCGTGGGTCTGTCCATTATGCAAGGCAGATAAATCTGCATTTAAGAAAGAAGCTACGGAAGAAAAAGTAGAACTTGAAGACGTTTCTTTAGAATTAGAGGAAGGTATGAGAGAGCTATCAGTATTGGAAATGAGTATTTTGTGTTCGAACTTGGCAAAAGGCTGCGAGAAACAATATAAGAATGAAGAAGCAGAACTTTTTACAAAGCTTGCAAAATATTTCAAAGGCGCAGCGCCAGAAGTGGAATCTGATTACGAAGAGCTGAGCATTTTATTGAAAGAGGATTTACAGAAAAATATTGTGCTTGCGAACCAAATTGCCAGTGTTAATCATGACCGAGGGGCGATGAGAGCATTAGTATGGGGAGAAAAAGTGACGTTGATTTTACAATCCATTCTAAGCAGATATGAAAAAGAAGGCGAAGCAATGTTGGAGCATGCTGAGGTATATGTATGTACAATCTGTGGGTTTATTTACATCGGGAATGAGTTACCAGAAGTATGTCCTGTCTGCAAAGTGCCAAATTGGAAATTTGATAAAGTAGAAGGAGGACGATAGAATGAAAAAATCAGTAGCGGTAAGAAATGTTAGATTATGTACAAAAGATTGTATCTGTTTATATGTCTGTCCTACGGGAGCAACAGATACAGAAAATAGTATTATTGATGTGGATAAATGCATAGGTTGCGGAGCTTGTGCAAATGCGTGTCCTTCACATGCGATATCTATGGTGCCGACGAAAATGCCACCACAACAGGAACACAAGCAAGAAGTGATAGATGGAATGCTATTATTGTTGCATAGCAAATCAAAACAAGAAGCCATTGCAACTAAATTGGAAGGAAGATTAGCAAAAGCAATCGAACAATCTAATCGCATCATGGCAGAAGATATTATCCGAGAAGCAGGATACATGTTGCCACAAAGTAGTAATGTAAATGAGTTTCTAAAAGATATATTGGTGAATGCTTCGTTAGAGGAAGATGCAAAGAAAGATGTTGAACAGTTATTAAAATTAATAGAAGTGAATGAAACAATAAAAGTGGATGAAAAAGAGGAAGTACAAATGTCGAAATATAAGTGCAGTGTATGTAATTATATCCACGAAGGTGCATTAACAGAAGGTTTTGCCTGCCCAATATGCAAACAACCAGCGTCAGTGTTCGTTAAGATGGACTAACCAGACTAAAATAGGAAGTGAAAATTGAGAGGTGTTACACAAATATAGAACGGAAAATACATGGAGGTGATGAACATGGAATTTAAATCATGGTATCGACAGTCGGCTTGTGGAGAAGGAGAGATATATTCTTGTGGTTATTTTATAGAGAATCCCAAAGCGATACTGCAGATAGCCCACGGGATGTGTGAACATTCAGGACGATACGATGAATTTGCAAGGGCTTTGGCGGAAGCAGGCTACCTAGTATGTGCCAATGATCACCTAGGACATGGCAACAGTGATTTAGGTCATAGAGGAAGCTTTGCATTATCGTCTGGAGGGTTTGATTATGTAATACAAGATATGGATTCCTTGTTTGAAGAAGTGGGTAGTAGATACGCGGGAGTTCCGAAAATGTTGTTGGGGCACAGTATGGGAAGTATTTTGGCAGCATTATTTGCGGATAAGTATGACTATTTAGAGAAACTGATATTAATGGGTTCGCCAGCATCGAATGGGCTCGTCGGAATTGCTGAGAAAATTCTACAACATAATGTGAAAAAATACGGATATACACATTGTTCGAAATTATGTAATTTTCTTATGTGGGGTCCAGAATCTTTCACGTTAGAAGAGAAGCGAATTAGTAAATCGTGGATGTCGCATGACAAGGAAAATATTGAACGCTTTATCACAGATGAGAAATGTAATTTTGCCTTTAATGATTCAGCTAATCTTGAATTAGTTAGGGGATTACAGGCGTGGATGCAACCTACATGGGGGAATCAAATTCCTAATATTCCTATATTAGTGATAGCAGGTTCAGAAGATAAGATTGGAAATAATGGAAAAGGGCCAACCAGTTACTATAATAGGTTGAAAGTAAAACATGATGATGTAACCTTGAAGTTAATTGAGCATAATAGACACGAAATTCTAAATGAGGCTACAAAACATGAAACATTTCAATACATTATTAAATGGCTAGATTAGAAAGAAAAATATAAAGTGACGACAAGGAGAGGATAAGATGAAAGTAGGAATTATTGGAGCTGGGCAAATAGCAAGTAAAATGGCAAGGACGCTAGGGAGAATGGAAGATGCAACTTGCTATGGAATTGCATCTAGAAGTCTAGAAAAAGCACAAACATTTGCAGATGCCTATGGTGTAGAGAAAGCATATGGAAGTTACGAGGAATTGGTGCAAGACGAAGAAATAGAGTTGGTGTATATAGCAACCCCACATGTATTTCATTTGGAACATGCGAAATTAGCAATGCAACATGGCAAATCAGTATTATGTGAGAAACCTTTTATGGTGAATGCAGAGCAAGCGAGAGAAGCGATTGCATGTGCAAAAGAAAATAATGTCTTGATAGCAGAGGCGATTTGGACGCGCTATATGCCTTCAAGAAGAATGGTTGATGAGATAATAGCAAGTAACAAAATAGGAGAAGTGAAATCTTTAACAGCTAATTTAGGATATGATATGGCAACGAAGAAGCGAATCCTAGATCCAGAACTAGCAGGTGGTGCGTTGTTGGATGTAGGGGTGTATGCAATCAATTTTGCGGCAATGATTCTCGGATTAGATATCGAAGAAATTCAGTCTGTTTGTGTAAAAGGTGAGACTGGTGTAGATATGCAGAATTCCATGATATTTAAGTACAAAAGTGGGGCAGTTGCTTCATTGCAAAGTAGTGCACTAGCTTCAACAGAGCAATATGGAATCGTATATGGAACCAAAGGATATTTAATCGCTAAGAATATTAATAATGTAGATGTCATAGAAGTCTATAATCCAAACTGTGAGTTATTAGAGAGTCATGCTGTTCCAGAGCAGATTACTGGGTTTGAAGATCAAGTGAGAGCATGTATGAAAGCGATAAAAGAAGGGAAGAAAGAATGCTCAGAAATGCCATATGATGAAATTTTGAAGATTATGGAGATCATGGATGGGTTAAGAAAAGACTGGGATTTAGTATATCCATTTGAAAAATAGAATATAAATCGGAAACAATAAGAAATATACTTGATATTTTCTTGACAGGATTGATGATAATTTGCTAAAATTAGACTATGGTTTAAACTATAGTCTAATTTTCGTTTTAGGGAGGTCATAATGCCGAAGATTACTAGTATACAGAAGTACTCGATTCATGATGGAGATGGAATTAGAACGACTGTATTTTTTAAAGGATGTCCACTTAAGTGTGTATGGTGTCATAATCCAGAAACTCAAGGGTACGGTGCACAAGTTATGCACGATAAGGATAGATGTGCAGGGTGTCAATCCTGCGTAGTAGCTTGCCCGCATGGAGCTATTTCTTGCAAAGAAGGTAAGGCAGTTACGGACCCTAGTAAATGTGAAAAATGTGGAGTCTGTCTTGATCATTGCGTTGGAAATCTCAGAGAAATATCAGGGATAGAATACGATGTGAAGACCATCGTTGATGAAGTGATGAAAGACGAGATGTTCTATGAAGAATCGGGCGGAGGAGTCACACTATCGGGTGGAGAAGTCATGACAATGAACATGGACTTTATAGAAGATTTAGTGAAGAAATTGTATAAAAAGGGGATTTCAATTACCATTGATACCTGCGGATATGCAAAATATGAGAATTTCCAGAGGATTTTACCGTATGTAGATACATTTTTATATGACATAAAAGCAATGGATCCAGAAGTGCATCGCGAATATACGGGTGTGGATAATAAATTAATACTAGAGAATCTTAAGAAATTATCAGCAGATGGAGCAAGGATCTATATAAGAATACCGACGATTAAGGAAGTAAATGGAACAGAGGAGCAGATGGATAAAGTGATAGATTTCTTGCAAGAGAATCATATCAGTGTAGCTCAAGTGAATTTGTTACCATATCATAATATAGGCGCTGGGAAGTACGATAAAATGGGCGGTACGTATCAAGGTTATCACTTGAATGCACCGACGAATGAAGCGATGGAACATTTTGTGACAATATTTCAAAATAGAGGATTTCAAAATACAAAAATAGGAGGTTAAGGAAATGGAAGTAAGAGGTATGAATGAAAGAATTCAAAAGCTAAGACAATTAAGCGTTGACACAGAGGCACATATTGATACAGAAAGGGCTAAAATTGAGACGGAAGTATACAAAGAATATGAAGGTGCTGTTTCCATTCCGATGTTACGTGCATTAGTTCTTAAAAATTATTTTGAGAAGAAAACATTATACATCGGTGAAGGGGAATTGATTGTCGGTGAAAAAGGTGATTCACCACAAGCTGCTCCTACATTTCCAGAATTATGCTGTCATACGGTAGAAGATATGCACATTATGAACGATAGAGATTTAATTAGCTTCAAGGTGAAAGACGATGATTACAAATATCAAGAAGATGTGATTATCCCTTACTGGGAGAAAAGAGCAATCCGTAACAAGATTATTCACAATATGACACCAACATGGAAGGCTGCGTATGAAAGTGGTATCTTTACAGAATTTATGGAACAACGTGGACCAGGACATACAGTTGGTTCTTTCAAAATCTATGAGAAAGGCTTCTTAGATTATAAAGCCGAGATCCAAGAATCTTTAGATAAATTAGATTTTATGACGGATAAAGAAGCATTGAATAAGAAAGAGCAGTTGGAAGCTATGCTGGTAGCTTGTGATGCAATTATGATATTAGGAGCTCGTTATGCAACATACGCTCGTGAATTAGCAGCAGCAGAGACAGATGAGACAAGAAAAGCAGAATTATTACAAATAGCAGAAAACTGTGATGTAGTACCAGCAAATAAACCACAAACATATTGGCAAGCAATTCAACAATATTGGTTCGTGCACTTAGCAGTAACAAGTGAATTGAATCCTTGGGATGCATATTCACCAGGTAGATTTGACCAACATTTGAACCCATTCTATGAAAGAGATACAGAAGCAGGAACACTTGATGAAGAGAAAGCACTGGAATTATTAGAATGTTTATGGGTGAAATTCAATAACCAACCAGCACCACCTAAGGTAGGAATCACATTAAAAGAAAGTAGCACATATACAGACTTTGCTAATATTAATACAGGTGGTATTTCACCAGATGGTTCAAACGGTGTTAATGATGTGAGTTACTTAATTCTTGATTGTATGGATGAGATGAAATTATTACAACCAAGCTCCAATGTACAAATTAGCAGAAAAACTCCAGAAAAATTCCTTCGTCGTGCTTGTGAAGTTTCTAGAGAAGGTTGGGGGCAACCAGCATTCTACAATACAGAAGCTATTATTCAAGAATTAATGAATGCAGGAAAAACACTTGATGATGCACGTCTTGGTGGAACAAGCGGATGTGTAGAAACAGGAGCATTTGGTAACGAAGCTTATATATTAACAGGCTATTTCAATATTCCTAAGATTTTCGAATTAACACTTAATAATGGATACGATAAAGTGGCTGAAAAACAATTGGGATTAGAATTAGGCTATGCTGCAGATTTTGCATCATATAATGAACTATACGAAGCGTTTAAGAAGCAAATCGCACATTTCGTAGATATCAAAGTACAAGGAAGTAACGTAATTGAGAAGATTTATGCTGAATATATGCCAGTGCCATTCTTATCAATCATTACGAATGACTGTATTACAGTAGGAAAAGATTACAATGCAGGTGGAGCAAGATACAACACAAACTATATTCAAGGTGTAGGTATTGGAACGATCACAGACTGTTTAGCAGCTGTAAAATATAATGTATTTGAAGAAAAGAAATTTACGATGGAAGAATTAATGACAGCAATCGAAGATAACTTCGAAGGTCATGAGATGATTCTGAACCTAGTAAGAAATAAATCACCAAAATACGGTAATGATGATGCATATGCAGATGCAATTATGAAAGATGTATTTGAATATTATAGAGATACAGTTACTGGAAGACAAAACATGAAAGGCGGTTATTATCGCGTTAACATGCTACCTACAACATGCCATGTGTATTTCGGAGAAGTGATGATGGCTAGTGCAAATGGTCGTTTGGCTAAGAAGCCAGTTTCAGAAGGTATTTCACCAGAGAAAGGTGCGGATACATTTGGACCAACTGCTGTTATCAAGTCAGCATCGAAGATGGATCATTTATCAACCGGTGGAACATTACTTAACCAAAAGTTCACACCAAGCGTAGTGTCGGGTGAAGAAGGATTGAAACAAATGGGGAATTTAGTTCGTTCATACTTTAATATGGATGGACACCACATTCAATTCAACGTAATTGATAGAGACGTATTGATAAAAGCTCAGCAAAACCCAGACGAATATAAAGACTTGATAGTACGTGTAGCTGGATATAGTGATCATTTTAGAAATCTTAGTAAAGAGCTTCAAGATGAGATTATCAATAGAACAGAGCAAAACTTCAATTAATGAACAAGGCTTCAATTAATAGGCAAAGCATGTTATTATTAGTTAGAAATTGATTCATCTTGGTTAGTCATTGCATGAATTGATTCAATATATATCACAAGAGGAAGAAGAGGAGACAGATGATGGAATTTAAAAATGTAACATTGGTAAAAGCAGCAAACGTATATTTTGAAGGTAAAGTAACTAGCAGAACTTTCTATATGGAAGACGGCGAAAGAAAAACACTTGGATTCATGATGGGTGGAGATTATACATTTAGCACAGGCGCAGAGGAATTAATGGAAGTACTTGGCGGAGAAATGGATATTAGATTACCAGGAGAAACAGAATTTACAACTTATGCTACAGG
>JAWXVA010000076.1:0-11372 GCA_044425815.1 Eubacteriales bacterium | reverse complement strand
GGAAGGAGAAGTTCGCTATACATATAGTAAAAACTTAGAACATAATCAATTCATACCAACAACAGCACAAGCAGTATATAAAAAGTATGAAGGACGTATATTGCAAGATGATTTAGATGATATTGTGGAAAAAGAGTTGAAATGTTTTGTGCTATCAGAAGAACAAGACTGGGGATTTTGTGTGGTATCAGTATATCGTTTGCATGAGACTATCTATTATTTAGAAAAGGAATTTTTTTCCTTTGAAACAGAAGGATGGGTAAGTAATTTCTTTGATGGTACAAGATAATGAAGGGGAAGGGGGAAACAGATGGAAATAATTAAAAAATATCGCCCAGTATTTCGCTCAGGAATGGTTTTAAAAGCAGAATATTTACAACAAATAACCAAACAAGTGTATCGTCTAACTGATTTAGAATATACCAATTATAGTAATGGGGTTATTACTGGTTGTGAGGTGTCAGTTTTGGATAATCAGCTTATAATTTCAGTAGGTTTGTTTTGTTATGATAGAGAGATTTATATGATTGAACAAGATGTTTTAATAGATTATATTTCTACAAATTGTTGGATGTATGTAAAAATCAAACATATTGATAATATATTGAAAAATGAGGAGCAAGTACAGATTTTCTCAATTATATTTGATAATAACATTCCAACAAAATGTGAAATTGAACTATGTAGATTTCAATTACAAAAGGGTGCAAAACTTAGAATAAACTATGATGATTTTGATGATATGAATACAGAATTTGATACTGTGAATATTGTACATGTTCCCTATAGTTGTGTGGATAAAAGTACACTGCATCCCAAAGTATTACAAATGTTTGCGAATGAATTCAAATCATATTTTCCAAGTGGTGTGTTGGATCAAGTTTTTTGTTTGCAATGTATCAATCAATATATGCCGATTAGCTTAGCTGGAATAGCTGATTACCTAAAGTTTCGAGATAATACAGATATTGAAGAGAAAACAAATTTAAATCTATATAAAGAGTTGCAAAGAATTATAGGAGAAGCTAAAAATATTAATAAACCTATAGAAAAGAAAGCATTTCCCAAAAGGAAAATAATTGTTGATTAAGAGAGGTTGAAATATGAGTGCAAATAAAAACTATGTTTATCGGTTGATGTGTGCTAGATGTGATTGTGGAACTATGGATAATTACTTGAATATAAAAAAAGACCATGGAATACTTGTGAACGAGGATATGCAACCTATACTCAATGCAAATGATCATACGAATGATAATGTCATTCATTTTGGTGATTGTAATTCTGATTGCAACCCTGAACTTTATTTAAGAAAGGGTCTGTTTACTATGTTAGGTGGACCAACAGGTTTTTTATTGGGAGAAGCATTAGATAAATTAGGTGTTATGAGTATTAAATGTAAACCTCAAACTCCTAATCCGTGGGAGTTTACAGACGAAACGCATATGATTGATGGAGCACCTGCAATAACTTTGCAAAGTGAATTGTCTTGTAAAAATGGTGGAACGATAACAATTGCCCCATTGAATGCAGATTCAACGGAAGAAGATTTAGAATTACCATCAGACATTGATGAACCAATAGAAGAAGAACATCCTCTAACAATTGTAACAAATGGCATTAATGCAACATTAGAAGATGCATTTAGCAAAATCCAACAAACTGGGGAAGTAGATGCATCAATAGAAGAAAAGGTAAAAGCTGCATTGATTGTATCTACGGTATTACCACCTCAATATACACAAGAAGAAATTTCAAGATTAATGAGCATATTTCCTGAAGATTTTAATTTTGAACAAGGTATATTGTCAGTAACAACTGAACAAAAAATTAGAAACTACAATCATAACTTTGCGCAAGATTTACCAACGGATGCAGATGGAATGATAATTGATCAAAGTCAATTTAGTAATTTTGTCAGTGGAAATACGACTATGAATGCTACAGGTTGTGGTGCGATTGCTACTTATAATGTATTAAAAATGATTAATCCTAATGAGGAAATTAACTTTGCACATGTTGTATATTATTTGGAACCGTACGGGATAGCAAATGGTGCTTTTGGAACCATACCTTTTGGAGTGACACATTATTTAAATGCACAAGGGTATAATGTAGAACTTGTATATGGTGTTGAAAATATTGTTGAAAAAGCTGCTAGTGCAGATGCTGCAATTGCAGTGTATGCATATGGTGATAATATTTCAAATGTAGGAGCTCATTATACAGCATTTCAGCCATATAATAATTTTGATACTCAAGAATTTATTTTTTATAATGATGATTATGGTGTACAAAATCACCTGAGAACAGAGGAAGAGTGGATAAAAGATTTAGAAGGTAAGAAAGTGATTGGAGATGCACTTGCTATTATAATTAACCAACAATAAAAATGAGGTATAAATGAAAAAACTATATATCATATTACTTTTAATAGTTTGCAGTTTGCTTGTAGGCTGTGAAAGACGGTATACCAATTTAAATTATAGCATCAAAAGTGGCGATACTTTTCACACAAGTGAAAAATATTTTAATTATGCAAGTAGCGAAACAACTCAATTTGAACTAGATGAATATTTGATAAAATATCAAGATAATGACAATCTAGATGATTATAAACAGTTACTTAGAGTTTACCAAAATGATAATATTGTCTATGAAACTGAACGTGATAGTGTATCTGCTTTAACTGCTATTAATACGGAAGATATACTGTATATTTGGACTTCACAGTGGAATGGAACAGGCACAACAGGTGCTGCCACTTGGGCATATTATTTTGATGATGCGTTATATAGTGGAGAGATAATCGCCATTGATACAAACACATATGATGAAATTGCAACATTTTATACAAAAGAAGATGAACTTTTCTTGACAATAAATAATAATAAAGCCTATTTCTACCATAGAGGTTATGCAGAAAATCAAGGTATGCTTTGGTGGGAAGAAGATAAAAATGCTAAGATTTATTATAGGGATTTAGACGAGTTTCATATAAAACATATTGTGCATACCTTTGATCATGATGATACATTGCACGAGCAGGAAGTGGAAATACCTGTGGGAATTGAAACGGACACAACCAAAGAATATCTCTCCTATCTGAATTTTGATGTTTTAGATGATAAAGTGGAAGTGTCATACCAATATAAATTAGCAGATGATATATTAAATAGTATTATTTTATGGATAATTTCCATTCCATTTGAAAGTGAAAATACAAGTGAGTGATGAAGAAATTGTATTGGAACTTGAAGAAATGATAGAGACTATAAAATTTAATTAATGAAAGGATAAGAATAATACAATGGAACGATATAAAGATGAATTAATAAGTAATGTTAAGAAAATGCTTGAGATTATTGAAGAAACTTCGCAAATAGAAAGTGAAATAGACGAAGAAGTAAAAAAATCTATTCATGACAAGTTTTGCCCTGTTTTTGGAATTGATGTGCCATTTGAATATACGACATTATTTGAAGATGCCGCGAAAATTAAAATCCCAAAATCTTTTTATCCTAGAAGTGAAGATGAAATAAAAGAAGTTTATTTTATTGGAGAGCCACCTAAATTAGTGCTATCAGATGGAATATTACCATTTATGATTGCATTTAATCCTACACGAACAAAACAACTAGATAATGAAATTCAAGAATTTGGTAAAGTAGCCAAAGCTATCATTAACAGAGTAGGTTCGAAATCTAAAATTTTAGGTGAGCAGTATTTGAAAAGGGATAATGGAAATATATTTTTATTAGAAACATTAATGCAAACATTAGATGGTGTAAGTTATAATTTGTTTTTCTTTACATCTGTAGAAGAATTTTTGTGGATTGGCACAGTTTCATTTGATTCAAAATATAGTAAAAGATTAGTTTCGGTAGCAAAGGAAATTGTAAGTACATTTGAAACTTTAGCAACGAGGGAGGAATAATATGAGTACAATTCATTATGAAAATATTTTTATAGATGGAATACCATTTAGCAAACTACATACTCTTGAAATTTCGCATAAAGTAAATGGTCATGGTAGAGCTGATATAACAGGATTTATTAAAACTGAAGATGCAGACTTTTTTGTAGAACGTGTAGATGAAACTTTTTTGGTGACCATTGGCTCAACAGCTGAAAATCAGATTGAAGATTTATTTGTAGGGATTGTGTCAAACCTTGATCTAAAAAAAGAAAATGATTATAGCAAACTAAATGTTTCACTTCAAAGTATCAGTAGTAAAATAGACATAAAGAGAAATAATGCTAGTTTTCAACAAACAACCATGAGCTATGGACAAGTAATGAAATCTGTTATTGGCGAACAAGGGTTTATTAATTTGCTAGTAGCGGATAAGCCGATTGGTGGATTTGTTATGCAGTACAATGAAACTGATTGGGAATTTATTATAAGAATGGCTGCTGGATTAGGTAGTGTAGTAGTTACAAGTTTACTATCAAAAAAGGTAAATCTATATATAGGAGTTCCACAAATAACTTCTGCAAAGCAAATCGACACAGTAAGTTATAGCATTTCAAGAAGTGAAACAGCCTATCAACAAGTATCTAATAATACAGAAAACAATGTAATGCGAGAAGATTTTTCGAACGAAAAAGTTCTAAGTTATGACTATGTATTTGTAGGTGATATAGTTTTGGTAAATGGAATGAATAGACGAGTGAAAGAAATGACAGCAAGATTGTTTGATGGAATTTTGGAATGTAGTTATGTATTAGGATTAGAAACATCGTTTGTTCCACCTAAGGTTATAAATAAGCAAGCAACCGGAAGAATGCTAACAGGAGTTGTTACAGCTGTTAAGGCAGATACAGTTCAGGTTCACTTACCAACAATAGATGAAAAAGAAGACAGTTCGAGTGATTGGTGGTTTCCTTATTCAACAGCATATTCTTCTCAAAGTGGTAGTGGATGGTATGCAATGCCTGAAGTTTATGACGAAGTTAGAGTGTTTTTTCCATCTGATAATGAAGCAGATGCATTTGCAGCTAGTTCAGTGACTAAATATATTCGACCAAATGTAAAAGAAAAATCTTTTAGTGGTGTGAATGGTAAGCAAATTCTATTAACAGAAGAAGGAATGGTTTTAATTTGTAAAGAAGGAAAAATGTATATTAAAATGACCGAAGAAAACGGAATAGAACTTACTTCTGATATGGATATTAATATAACATCTGGTACAAAAGTCAATATTCAAGCAGGTGATACTATTCAAATGTCTGCAAAGAATGAAATTATTCTCGGAACTCCTGGAGCATATATTGATATTCGTCCTGAGGAAATCTTAATGACAGCCGAAAATATAATTCTGAAATAGGAGCTAGTTATGAGAGAGGAAACTTTGAATACATTTAAAGAAAAGTATTACAATGAATTAAGAAATGAAATTCTAATAAAATCATTGAAACTTTTCGAGAATAATTTAGAACAAACACAAATCCAGATATATGCTCATATGGAACAGTTTTTATCTAAATTAAATGCCTATGAACTAACAAATATCACAATAAATATTTCAATTCCATACATTGATATATGTAATGATAGTCCGAGCTACATGTTATCAATATATGAAGGTGTACCATTTGTTGGTAATGAAATTGTATCAGAACGATACACTTTGCCGTGGGAGGTATATTCTTGGAAAGAGCAAGTTGAAATTTTAATGGATAACGTTAAACAAAATAATATGCAAGTATATCTTCATAAACCTTCCATGGAAGCCTTACACAGAAAGTCTATTAAATATTACTTGAAAATTATATCAGCATACTTAAAAGAATTTTTTCGTAATATTGAAGATATTTCATTATATACCCAAATAGAGAGTTACGATGATTTTTTAATCACTTTTGGTGAATATTATGATTGGCAAAATGTGATATATCGAAAGAGAATTTCGAAAAATATAGTAGGTTTAGAAAGCAGTTTAGATTTTTCGTATATGAAGTATTGTAATGAAAATTATGAAAATCATATTTTAAAAGGTTTGAACTTTAATGATACTAATTTTAGCTATTGTATCTTCAAGGGGTGTGAATTAAATAATATATCTTTATCTAACACTATATTTAATAATTGTGTATTTAATGATTGTAGTTTTGATTACATTAAATTTTATGGAACAAATTTTATGAATTGCGAATTTCAAAATGTTAAGATCATGAAAGGACAGAGTAACTATTTTAACTTGCAAAATAACACATGTGAATTCTATGGACTTTTTCGTATTAAAGATTCTAAGCTTAAATATGTTAAATTTATAGAATGTGATTTAACATATTTAGAGTTCTATTATAGCAATTTAAAATATGTAGATTTTGAAGATTCTATTTTAAATGAATCTACAGAAAGTCTAGTTGGAGAAAATAAATGAGATATTATGAAATAAAAAGAGATTATCAGCTTTATAATACGCTACAGATTAAAAGAAAATTTCATCAACATCCCCGCATGAGTCAAGAAAGTTTTGATAAACCACCTAAATTGATTGTCAATTATTTTCATAAAAATACTTATATGCAATATACTGATTTTTTATTTGAACCTATATTATTAATATCAGATGGAGTAAAAAAAGTATTTGAATTATATGAAGATAGTTTGAAATATAAACGCATTCAGTTGTTTTGTGAGGATGTGCAAGAAAGTACAGAATATGTATATAATTTCCCATACATTAAATTTTTAGAATGTTTATCTGTAAATACAGAATACTTTCCTAATAAAACAATTAAGAAAATAGTGATTGATGAAAAAAAGATTACAAATCATCATGTCTTTTATATAAAGGATATATTAGATTTGAAATTAATTGTATCTCATGCGGTTGTAGAGAGTATATTAAGACGTGGACTATATGGCGTGATTTTTGAAGAAGTAGAAATAAAGTAGGAGAAATGTATGAAAAAAATGGAACGAGTAGTAACAATGGGAGTGAATGTTTTAGTCGTAATACTCTGTGTATATTTTTATGCTAATGCACCCATCTACCCTGTTATAAATATGCTTAAAGGAAAAGTTTCTCAAGAAGAAATTATGGATGGTTATTACATGAACTATGTTGGTAGAATCGGTGCGGAAGATGTACCAATTTTGACAAGTAGTGATGTGACATTTGAAAAAAATACAGATGAAGAGATTGATATTTTTAATTTAGACATAAAGCCAAGTGAAATAAATGTTTTCGTTGTTGAAACAGATGAAATTTTATCGCTGGATTATTATTTAATAAAAGACAATGAGTGGTTAACAAGTGATAGACGAGGATACAATGGTAGGGCAATTGGTGTAACAAGTCGTCCAGCAGAAACAACACAACCGAATTTTTATGAAAGTGATTTATATCTTGGATACTATTTAGTAGAACTTGATGATGGCACATACATACTAACGTTGATGGATCAAGGCTATAAAAATGCAAGTACATTGCCAATAGCACATCCAGAGTTATTAGAAAACAAGTGGGAAGAAAGACTTATGACTTTTGCGGATGAAAATAATATAGATAAAAGTTTGATAAACACAGATTATATGCTAAATATTCATGCAGAAGGTGGAGTGGTATTGGAAGTTTTTGTTAGAATAATAGTGACAGGAGTATTCGTATTATTACTTATGTTTTGCATAGGGTTTATAGATTTAAAGAAAAAAGGAGATGGAAATGGGAAAAATTTTGGAATTAGAAGTAGATGAAAAAATACTGGACAAAACAAGAGGAGAATTGTTTTACTACTTACATTTTAGAAGATTGGAAGGTAAGTTTATATTCACAAACAAGAGAATATTCCATAAAGCAACTATTGGTGGTGGAGTAAACGAGATTTATTACGATGATATTGAAGCTATGGAAAAAAGAGGGATTTTTGGGTTGAGTATTGCAGTAAAAAGCGATCAAACTAGTCACTATACACTTAGAATTTGGAAAGCAAAACAAAGAATGGAATTGATACAGGGGCATATTAATAAAAATATTTGACTTAGTTTTAGAAAAGAGGTGCATGATGGATAAGTATCCAATGTTAGAGCTAACTAAAGTTAGAGTAGATTTCCCATTTGAATTTAATTACATTAAAAACATTGTAGTACATGAACAAGTGAATACACATGGAAAACTTGATGTAGAATTAGTGACACAATCAAAAGTAACAAGTGAAGATTTAGTAAGATTAGAAAATTCTAAAATACTCGTGTATAATCTTGATGGTGAAATTGTATTTTCAGGCGATTGTGTAAATATTGGAGTAATACATGAAAATCAACATTGCAGAATTGCAATATCAGCACTTGGACATACAGCAAAAGCTGACATTGTAAAGAAAAATCGTACATTTCAAGATATAAGTAAAACATTAAGTCAAGTAGTGAAAGAAGTGTTGGCACCTTATGGAGTTTCAATTTCTATACCAAGTGATATAACCATTTCGCAAGTTTTATCACAAAAAAATGAAACAGACTTCGGCTTTGTTAAAAGAGTGGCAAACCAATATGGGTACTTTGTCTTTGCTAATAATAAAAGTGGATTTTTTTCAATTAGTATTGGTGCATTGCCTTTTGGAACAATGGAAAAAGATTTAAGTAATCCAATAGGTATCGTAAAAGATATTAATACATATTTGGCTGTTAAGAAAAATATCAATGAAAAATGTAATTTATTTGAGTTTTATAAAAAGATGTTTAAAACATTTGATTTATCCATAGGTGTTGGATATGGAATCATTGGTGATTCTCGTCTAATGATAGTTACAAGTAGTAATATCATCTATCAAAATGGTGAGCTTATAAATGAAATCGAACTATCTTATGTTGATGGACTTTACTACACTCCTATTTCAGAACCTAAAAATACAGAAACTGATAAGTCAAATTCAAACTCTGGTAGTATGTTAAGTGGTCCAGATGTTTTAACGGGAACAGTGGTAGCTGTAGATGGAAATGAAATACAAGTAAGTTTTTATTCAGAGAAATCTGGTGCTTCTAATCGGTGGGTTTCTTATAATAGCTTTTTTGGACTAGACTTTTATTGTATGCCTGATATAGGAGATACTATTTTTTGTTATTATGAAAATGAAGGGGATATTATTTGTTTAGGTAGTAAGCACATCAATAATTCTCATCCAGATTTTTCAAATCCAGAACATAAAGTGTTTACTGCAAACAACTCTATGATTAAGCATAAAAAAGATGGAACAGATTTTACTGCTAATAGAAATGAAATAGATGGATATGGTGGAAAACAAGTTAAAATCACTTTATCTGATGATGATGGAATTAGTGTAGTTGCTACTAAGGATATTAATGTGATTTCAGATAGTAAAATTGTATTTCATACAAATGATATGGATGTCATAAATGAAGAAAAATTAAAGTGGTTTAATGAAGCGTTGGACGATCTAACAAAGAGATTTATAAAAGAATACTCTAACGGGGAAACTTATTATAGAGATAATTGTACCACTGGCTATTCAGCAATACTATCATTAGGAGACATTGTTGGTCAAAATTTGGCAGAAGGAGTTCGAGGTACTCTTCAAGCACCTTTTGAGCTTGTAACAACACTATTTGGAAAAGATCCTGCACCACCAGAAGAAGTTCCGTTGATTCAATTTGAGGAGATTGACACTTATCAAATTAATGTTTTTGGTATGAACGAATTAACTATTTCTGTAGGTAATAGTACATTTAGATTTACAAGTAATACTATTAATGTAAGCGCCACTGAATTAAAATGGCTTGGATTAAATCAGCAATTGGGATATCCTGTGGAATCGAAATCCCAGAAGTCTTTTTTTGATACTATGCTAGATGTAGTGCAAATGGGAATAGATTTAATTGGTTGCATACCATGTTGCAATGTTGTTTGTGGAGCGATAAACACTGTTATATCACTTGCTCGTGGAGATTACTATAGTGCATTGTGTGGACTTGCAACTATGGTATGCCCTGGTGGCGGTGCTGTTATGAAGGGTGTGAAAGCTACTGCTAAATTAATGGATAAAGCAGTTGATACAACAAAACTTATAAAAAGATTAGAATATCTCTCGGCTGGGTGGGAGTTCATGAACTCTGGAATATGGCAACTTGTCAATTCAGGAGGAATGACAATTGTATCCATAATGAATAATATAGAAGTATTGGCAGACGGAAATTGGACGCAAGAACATTGGGATGCCATAGCAGAAATAGGTGGACACTTAACAGGTGCAATATCAGGTGTACAAGATATAAAGAATGCAAAAAAACCGCAAGGTGATGCACGTCCAGACAACCAATCTGACCATGATAACAATAGTCGCAAAGATAATACACCTGACACTACTACACGAGCAGATGATAATCAAGTGATGTGTAACGATCCTATTGATGTAGTAACTGGAAGTCAAAAGATTGTACAAAAAGATTTGCTCATCTACGATTTACTTGGAGATTTTGCAGTAGAGAGGACTTATCAGTCTATCTATACCAATGAACATACACTTTTAGGCACAAAATGGCATATTAATATTGGCAGTTGGCTTTCACGAACAAGTGATACCATCAAAATTATGATGCCTAGTATGCGAGTAGAAGAATTTACATTGCAAGATGAGGGATGGGTAAACAACAGAAAAGATGATTATTCAGTTACGCTGTTTGAAGATGAAGATGGATATTACCTAAAACTATTATTGCAAAATAGACGATACACGTATGACAGAAACGGTAGGTTACAATATATCAGCGATGATTGTGGAAATAAAATTAAGTTTGCTTATCAAGGTAATTTCTTAACAAAAGTAGAGTTTCCAAGTAAGCAATCTCTGTCAATATCATATAGTGGAGAATATATAGCAAAAATAACAGACCATACTGGAAGAAGTGTTAGATATTCTTATGACAAAGATTACTTACGAGAAGTCATATATCCCAATAAAGGTATTGTAGAATATTTCTATACAGAAGAAGGATATTTAAGTAGCATTATCGACCAACGAGGCTGTGAATATGTAAAAAACTTTTATGACAATGCAGGCAGAGTCACAAGACAATTATTATCAAACGGACAAGAATTTATCATGTTATATGATGATAAAAACAGGGTAAATGTTTCTTTGAAGCCTTTGACGGGTGAAAAAACAACCTATTATTATAATCACAAAGAGCTTGTTACAAAAATTGAATATCATGACGGCACATATGAAGAGTTTGATTATGATAAAAATCTAAATAAGTGTGCAATCAGAGATAAATCTGGAAATGTTTTAAAAAGAGAATATGATGATTTTGGCTGTATGGTAAAAGAAGAGTTACCAAATGGCTTAATCATAATGTCTGTTTATGATGATGAGCATAAATTAATTGAAAGAAATGATAATGCTGA
>JAWXVA010000226.1:0-2103 GCA_044425815.1 Eubacteriales bacterium | reverse complement strand
TCCATAAGGTAGATTTTTTCCGCATAGATATCACGATTAAATTCACGCATGCTCCCTTTCACCGTATGTTTCGCTTCATACATGGCAAAATCTGCGTATTTTACAAGCTCTTTTATATTACAAGAATCGGATGGATAATAAGATAAACCACTTGAGAACCTTACTCGCTGCGTTGTCCCATCTGGAAGATTGATGCTTACTAACTTATGAACATCCAACTTGTTTTTCACATAGTCCCGTGCTGCTTCATCTGTTTCGAAACCATGAATAAATACTGCAAATTCATCTCCGGACATACGCGATGCTACTCCTATTTCTTGCGCGATATCCGAAAATATTTGACTTGCTGTAATTAGATATAAATCTCCATACTCATGACCAAATGTATCGTTAACGTACTTCAAATTATCTAAATCTATGAATAGCATCGCTCCCTTGGTTTGTGGAGACTCAGCTATTAATTCATAAGTTTTTCTATAAAATGCTGTTCTACTGTTTAATTGAGTCAACGCATCATAATCTAACTGATATTGTGCTTCCAACATATTTTTTTCCATATCACTTGTCAGCACTGTGATTTTTCTGATTGCTAGAAATCCTAACGTAGCACTAGCAAGTAACCCTAATAAAATAGATACGCTCAACAATATAACGAATGTATTATTTTCGCTCTGCGCTAAAAATATAATTCCGCTCTGTAATATCACTAATAATAGTAATATACCCCTCATACTAGTTTTCATCGATATTCTTGAATCTACATTTTTCTTCGTTTGCTTCTTATACATTATCTTCTCCCCTATAAAACAAAAAGTTGCAATAAAAAGCATACTTTATAAATATAAGTATGCCAATCATTGCAACTGGCTGACTTGTTTCAAGTCCCTATAGCTTTGTGCCACTATCTCACGATAGTTTTACCAAGTTTATGATATTTTTCTTTTCTTAATAATAATCCCAACTACTCCCATAGTAGCCAATAACAGTACTATAATCCAGCCCATCACATGCGTATGATCGCCTGTATCTACCGCAGTAGCATTCGTCGGTGTTGTTTCTGTTGCCGTACCTGCTGTTTCCGCACCATTTGCAGATTCTTCCGCTACGTATTCACTTACGATAAAGTTCGAGAATTCATATACGGTAAGAGTGACATAATTGCCATATTCGTCTTTACCGACTGGTAGCTTTTCATAAAATTCAGAACTTCCATCTTCTTTCACATGTTCAATACTAGCAAAGTCACTATCGAAGCTATCATTTAAGTACAATTTAAATGTAACTGGTGCATTGATACTAGAATTTGGAATCACTTCTGTATCGCTGCCACCTATGCTTATCATCGGCTTAATCTCGAATACTAGGTAATCTCCATCGCCTTGTGTCTGGGTTACACTGAGTGATAATTCAAATTTACTACCATCTTTAATCGCCGCATTGTAAGTCTCACTTCCGTAAATTGCTACTGCAAGTCCTTGTGGTGTAATCTCTGCTTCTGGTGCTTTCTTATCTTCTTCCACATCACCCTCAATTACTTGTCTAATTGCTACGACTGCGATCTTATCATTTACCTCTAAGAGCGCTTCTTCTAGGCGATTGGTTTCTGCTATGATGGTGTCTTCATCCTTTGTAGTTGTTTCTAATGTTTCTAAAAATACATCCGTCAGGTTATTTACCACATCTTTGATTGCTTCCTTCTCTTCTTCTGTCGTAGTAGCGTCCACTGTTGGAAGGTTAGCTAAGACATCTTCTACTGGTGCCTCTTCCACATACGTATAGAAGGTGTATGTGGTTGTATTGCCTGCTAAATCGGTTGCTACTAATACATACGTTGCATCCAAACTTGCATCCACTTGGATAGATGCTTCAACATTTTCGCCATTTAATGTCACTGTATCAAGGTTTGTATCCGTAACTGTAATAGACAGATCCGTCTGATACATTCCCAAATTCGAAACTCCTTCCACTACAGGCATAGTGGTATCAAATGTCAGTCCGTCTGAGCTTATATAAGAAACATGCCCTACACCATCCGTAAATTTCGCATATACCACAACCTTTGTTGTGTCCACTGCAACAATGTCAAATGCCTTCGTGTAGGTG
>JAWXVA010000075.1:0-11469 GCA_044425815.1 Eubacteriales bacterium | reverse complement strand
TCTATACATCTAATTGCATGGAACCACATGCGTTAGCACTTGAAGTTTCACACATTACATGTTACTCTATATTAAGTATGCAAGACTAAAATAAAGGAGAATTCAATGAAAATATACGAATCAGCAGAAGATTATTTAGAGACTATATTAATGTTAAAGAAGCGCCTAGGTGCTGTTCGATCTATAGACGTGGTGAATGAACTGGGCTTTTCAAAACCTAGTGTTAGTATTGCCATGAAGAAGCTTAGAGAAAGCGACCTTGTAACTGTTGATAATTCGGGACATATTGAATTAACGGAATCTGGAATGGAAATTGCTACTAGCATATATGCTAGACACGAATTCTTTACTGATGTACTTACACGCATGGGCGTTACTCCAGCGGTTGCCAAAGAGGATGCTTGTAAGCTAGAACATCACTTAAGTGATGAATCATTTGAGAAGTTAAAATTATTCTTTACAAAGCATAATTTCTAAATTAATAAATCCCCCTAAAGGAGACAAGGCATCGATTTGATATACCTCAATCTTCTTAAGGGGGATTTTTATCGGCATTTGATAAAGTATCGCTGATTTCTTAATTGGTATTTCCTAATAATATATCAAAATTATATAAAAATTCAATAAGTTGCTCTACAATAGAAGCGGCACTTCCTGTCACTGTTCCATCACTCGATGTAACAGCATTCGCACCAACTGTTATTGCACTAGACAGTAAATGAAGAACACTTAATTTAATAGCAAAATAAACAATCACATATGCTACTATTACAATAAATAAAACGATTAAATTCGCTTTACGTGTTTTTCCACCCAACACATGTGCTCCAACTTGTGCAACCAACAACATCCAGTATATCGCACTAATTATGAATACTAATACGCCAAATGTAAACGAGAAAAATCCAAACATAAATATGAGTAAATGTAGTACCAATCCCGGTATTGAAATAACGCACATCGCACCTACTATATTCTTATAAGTAACCTCTATGTTATCTTGCCTTGCCACAGCATAAATTAGTAAAGACGCTAATCCTATTATACAAGCTGCTAATAACGTAGCACTTCCCGCAATTTTAAATCGATCCAACAAACTTAAAAAGCTCTGTACTATTGGAATATGTATCACTGTTGTGATGAATACTAGGAACAAATATAAACCACCGAAGAAAAATCTTGTTTCAAAAACACCATGCTCTTCACCGTATTTTACAGCTTCTATTGGATTCACAATTGCTTTTGTAAACATATCTTTACACGCAACTGCGAATTCTAGTAGCTCATTTTCTTCTAGATTGTCTACGTTTTCTTTCTTGACTTTCTCTTTTTTCTCTTTTTTCACTTTTTCTTTCTTGACACGTTCTTTCTTAGCTTTCTTCTCATTCGTCGCCTCTGAAGATAATTCGTCTACTGTAACTTCTTCACTTAGCTCCGACACTTCATTTTCCTTAGCTTCGCTTTCACGTTCTAATTCTTCGGGCTTAACCACACGTTTCTTAACCGGTTTTCCATCTATCACTAAAATCTCTTCTGTAACTCCATCTGGTCTTACTCGTCGTACTTTTTTCTTACGTTTTCCATCCATCGGTCTACGTTTTCTTTGTCTAATATCACCAGACTCTTTTTCTGGTTCCACTTCTGACTCTTCTGTTTTTTCTGGTGCCACTTCTAATTCTTCTGTTGCTTCCGACTCTTTCGACTCTTCTACTTCAACATTTAAATCATCTACACTCATTTAATTTTCCACCTTACTTTTTCTATATATCGTAGTATTATACTGTAATTTTAAAGGCTTGTAAATTATTTTAATGGAATAATTAGAAATCCGCACTACAATCTTCTCTTAAATTCTTCATAACCAAATTCTTTAATCGCCTTTATCATACCTGATTTATCTGCCAGCACGATGGAAGGTAGCTTCATTCCATTGAATGTATTATTCTTAACCATTGAATAAATAGCCATATCACAAAATACTAATCTATCACCTATTTCTAATGCTTCATCAAATGAGTAGTCTCCGATAATATCGCCTGCCAAACATGTAGGTCCTCCGAATCGATAGGTGTATCTTTTTTCGTTCGGTTGCCCTGCACCTATAATATTCGGTCTATATGGCATCTCGATTACATCTGGCATATGGCATGCAGCTGAAGTGTCTAATATTGCAATTTTCATATTATTTTCGATAATATCTAATACTTCTGTAATCAAAAATCCAGCATTTAACGCTACCGCTTCGCCTGGTTCAAGATACACTTGGACATCGTATTTGGCCTTAAATTCATTGATTGTTTCAATTAATAATTCTACATCGTAATCTTCTCTCGAAATATGATGTCCACCACCAAAATTCACCCACTTCATTTGGTATAGATATTGTCTAAATTTCTCCTCAACCACTGCTAGTGTTTCAACCAAATCATCGCTATTTTGTTCACACAATGTATGAAAATGCAATCCACTAATTCCTTCTAGTGATTCTTCACGTAGATTCGCCAATGTCGTTCCCATTCTAGAACCTACGCTACATGGGTCATAGATTTCATGGTCACCTGTGGAAAATTCTGGATTAATTCGTAAGCCAAACTCTTTTCCACTTGCAAGCACCTTATTCTTGTACTTATCCACTTGGTTACAAGAATTAAAGATAATATGGTCACAGATTTCACAAATCTCATCCATTTCTTTTTCTCTGTAAGCTGCTGAATATACATGCACTTCCCCACTCATCTCTTCATATCCGAGCTTGGCCTCATAGAGACCACTTGCTGTCGTTCCGTCAAGATATTTCTGAATTAAAGGGTATGTCGCATACATAGAAAATGCTTTTTGTGCAAGTAATATTTTACAGCCTGTTCTATCTGAAACTGATTTTAAAATTTCAAGATTTTTGATTAATAATGATTCTTCAATAAGATAATGAGGAGTTGGAATATGATTCGTATTCGTCATTTTATTTCCTTTCTATTCCTTAACATAAGCAAGCTACTTCTATTGTTCTGCAGTATCTAATCGTTAATATCAAATTAATCAACAAGTGTAGGCGCAAAGTCTTCTACCCAAGGTAATCCCCATTTATTTAACGCTTCCATGAATGGATCTGGATCGAATTCTTCTATATTATATACGCCAGCTTTCGTCCATGTTCCATTCATAATTAACATACCACCAATCATCGCTGGTACCCCTGTTGTATATGAAATCGCTTGGCTCTCTACTTCTTTATAACATTCTTGGTGATCGCACACATTATATACATAGTATGTTTTTTCCACGCCGTCCTTCACGCCTTGGAAGATACAGCCAATGTTTGTTTTTCCGTGCGTTCTTGGTCCTAATGTCGCTGGATCTGGTAATACTGCTTTCAAGAATTGTAATGGCACGATTTGTTGTCCATTATATTCGATTGGCTCAATAGATGTCATTCCTACATTTTCTAGGCACTTCAAGTGGTTAATGTAGCTTTGTCCAAATGTCATGAAGAAACGGATTCTCTTGATTCCATTGATATTAAGTGCTAGACTTTCGATTTCCTCATGATGTAATAAATACATATCTTTATCCCCAATTTGTGGGAAGTTATACTCACGCTTGATTTCCAAAGGCTCTGTCTCTACCCAGTCACCATTTTCCCAGTAGCTCCCATTCGCTGTAATTTCACGAATGTTGATTTCTGGATTGAAGTTTGTTGCAAATGGGTATCCATGGTCGCCACCATTTGCATCTAGAATATCGATATAGTGAATTTCATCAAAATAATGTTTCATCGCATATGCTGAAAATACACTGGTTACACCTGGGTCGAATCCACTTCCAAGTAACGCACAGATTCCTGCTTCTTTAAATTTCTCGCGGTATGCCCATTGCCATTTGTATTCGAATTTCGCTGTATCAAGTGGCTCGTAATTTGCAGTATCTACATAGTGTGTCTTTGTCTCTAGACAAGCATCCATAATCGTTAAATCTTGGTATGGAAGTGCTAAGTTAATTACTACGTCTGGATTAAATCCATTGATTAACTCTACTAATTCTGGAACATTATCCGCATCTACTTGTGCTGTATGGATTATTGTTTTTGTTGTTCCTTCTAATTTCGCTTTGATTGCATCACACTTACTCTTTGTTCTGCTTGCAATCATGATTTCTTCATATACCTCACTATTTTGACAACATTTGTGAATAGTTACTCCTGCTACTCCACCACATCCGATAATTAACGCTTTTCCCATCTTTTTTAATCTCCTTGCTTAAACACATTATTATTTTGTTTCTTTATAAATTATTTTATATCTTTTTACTAACTCCTCTTATGCTGAGTGCACATTTTGCTATACAAAAATTTCTTACTCTGATAATGTCAACAGGATTTCTCTTGTTATTTTACACGCTACTGCCGTTGATACTCCACTTGCATCGTACATCGGTGCTAATTCATTGATATCACACCCTACTACATTTAGTTCTTTTAATTGCATCACGGCTTCAAGTAATTCCATAAATGTTACTCCGCCAGCCTCTGGCGTTCCAGTACCACTGAAAATGCTTGGGTCTAAGATATCCAAATCCAATGTAAAGTACACGGGCTTACCTTTTAGTTTTTCCACAACATCGTCGAATCCATCTAGGTTAAACCTCTGCATAACTGTATGTTCTTTTGAAAATTCAAACTCATATCGTTCCCCACTTCGAATTCCAAATTGATAGATTCGGTTATCACCAATGATATCCCAAATTCTTTTAATTACTGCAGAGTGAGACAATTGCTCTCCTAAATATTCTTCTCTTAAATCCGTATGTGCATCTAGATGAATCACTTGGACATCCGGATACTTTTCTACTATTGCCTCAAATGCCCCTAGCGTTATTAGGTGTTCTCCCCCTAACATCACTGGTATTTTATCTGATTCTAGAATTTCTTTTGTTGTATCTCGAATCATATCCAGAACACGCCTTGTATTTCCAAATGGCAAATCAATATCGCCAATATCACAGATTTTCATATCTGTAAGGTCTGTATCCTGATATGGGGAATAGGTTTCAATTCCAAATGACTCGTTACGAATTGCATTAGGACCAAATCTTGTTCCTGGTTTAAAGGAAGTCGTCCCGTCAAATGGTGCTCCAAAAAGTACTACATCTGCTTCCTCATACTCATGATCACATTCTAGAAATGTCTGTACATTCTTATTCAACATTATTCATCCCCCTCTTCGCATTCTTTTAACATATCTTCTACATAAGTTGGTAGATAAAATGCTCCTTTATGCAGATTCGTGTTATAATATCTCGTTTCGATATTTAATCGTTTCCAAGGTAATATTTTCATGTCTTTCACTGGGTGATATTTCTTTGATGCAAATCCAAATAGCCAATGTCCAGACGGATATGTTGGAATATGCACCTGGTACACTCTACTAATTGGAAATGATTTGACAATGCGATTGTGTGCTCGTTTCATAGCAATTGCATCTTCGTCATAAAATGGGCTCTCATGTTGGTTCACCATAATCCCATCTTCTTTTAATGCTTTATAACAATTTCCATAGAACTCTTTTGTAAACAATCCTTCTCCTGGTCCAAATGGATCCGTCGAGTCTACGATAATCAAGTCGTATTTATTTTCGCATTTCCGTACAAATTTCAGCCCATCTTGATAATAAATATTTACTCTTGGATCATCGAATTTACATGCTGTCTGTGGTAAATATTCTTTGCACACCTCTACGACACGTTCATCGATTTCCACTAAATCGATATTTTGAATGCTATCGTATTTCACTAATTCGCGAATCACTCCGCCATCTCCAGCACCTATCACTAAGATATTCTCTGGATTGGGATGTGCCGCCATTGGCACATGAGTAATCATTTCATGATAGATAAATTCATCTTTTTCTGTCAGCATCATGTAGCCGTCAAGGGTTAGGAATTTTCCAAATTCTATAGAATCAAACACATCAATTCTCTGAAATTCACTCTGTTCATGGTGTAGATGCTCATTGACTTTAATCGAGAGCTTTACGTTCTCTGTATGTTTTTCACTGTACCATAATTCCATTACTCTGCTCCTTTCACTACATTGAGGTGATTCACTTCCATATCTTCTGTCCCTGTCAGTGAACATCCTTTCTCCTTCGCATATCGAATATATGCTACTACCTCTTTCGTCACACGCTCACCCGGTGCAAGAATCGGAATCCCTGGTGGATAGCACATAGCGAATTCTCCACATACTTTGCCAATCGCTTCCTCCAATGACAAGCTAACTTTCTCACTATAGAATGCAACTTGGGGTGGGAGTACCACTTCTGGACTGATATATTCACATTTCATCAGAGACATCTTATCTCGTTTATAAATGCGGCGAATTTCAGAAAGTGCTCCGATGAGTCTTTCTATATTCTTATCGCTATCTCCAACTGACACATAGGCAAGAATATTTCCCAAATCGCCAAACTCAATCTGAATATCATATTCATCACGAAGCAACTCATACACTTCGATTCCAGCGAGTCCCAAATCCAACGTATTTACAGCAAGTTTCGTACTGTCAAAGTCATACACGCTATCTTCATTTATAATCTCACTTCCATATGCATAATAGTCACCGATTCGATTGATTTCTTCTCTTGCATAAGTCGTCACTTTCATTACTCTGTCAAATATTTCTCGGCCATGTATCGCTAGATTTCTTCTCGAAATATCTAGACTCGATAGAAACAAATAAGAACCACTTGTGGTTTGTGTAAGATTAATTATCTGTCTCACATAATCTGCATTCATATTTTCACCACATAATAAAATAGAACTTTGTGTTAAGGATCCTCCTGATTTATGCATACTAACTGATGCCAAATCTGCTCCTGCTGCCATCGCCGAAACCGGCATGTTTCTTCCGAAATAAAAATGTGTCCCATGTGCTTCATCTACAAGCACTTTCATTCCTTTTGCATGTGCAAGCTCCGTAATCCCCCGCAAATCCGAACAAATGCCGTAGTACGTAGGGTTGTTAATTAAAATAGCCTTCGCGTCACTATGCTTCTCTATCACAGCTTTCACTTCTTCCATTCGCATTCCCAGTGAAATGCCTAATCTATCATCCGTTTCTGGATTAATATAAACAGGAACTGCACCACATAGAATCAACGAGTTAATCACGCTTCGATGGACATTTCTGGGAAGAATAATCTTATCATCCTTCTTCACAACCGACAGAATCATCGCTTGTACTGATGAAGTTGTTCCTCCTACCATGAAGAATGCATGGGCTGCGCCAAATGCTTCTGCCGCAATCTCTTCTGCCTCTTTAATCACACTCACTGGATGACAGAGATTATCTAATGGTTTCATGGAATTCACATCTACTGAAAGACATTTCTCTCCCAAGAAGTCCTGAAGCTCTGGATTTCCCTTTCCCCGTTTATGCCCTGGAACATCAAATGGAACAACACGCATGGATTTGAATTCTTTTAACGCTTCATATATGGGTGCTTTCTTTTGTTTCTCCATAGCTGTCCTCCTTTTCTATCGTTTGACTTCAATACTTATCTATCGTTTGGCTTCACTACTTATCTATCATCTTTAGAAAATATTCATCCCATTGAATATCTCAATCATTTCTCTTCGAATGTTCTCCGTAATATTTAGTCTTGTCCTTGGTGCAAGTTCGTAAACATCTGCATTAAATAAATAATTTTGTAAATCCAATTCTTTTATCAACATCTTGGTATGAAAAATATTGTTCTGATACATGTTCACATCTATCGCGTCATATTTCTTTAACGTCTCATTGTCAATATAATCTTGTATCGACGTTATATTGTGATCCATAAATAATTTTTGTCCATTTACATCTCTTGTAAAACCACGCACTCTATAATCTAAGGTAATAATATCTGAATCAAAACTAGCTAACAGAAAATCTAATGTCGAAAGTGGCGTAATTTCCCCACAAGTGGCAACATCAATATCTACTCTAAATGTTGCAATTGAAGTCTCTGGATGAAATTCTGGGTACGTATGAACTGTCACATGGCTTTTATCAAGATGTCCTACCACTGTTTCTCCGCTTCTATTAGAAATCATGCTCTCTTCTGCTATGAGAAATGTTACACTAGCTCCTTGTGGTTCATAATCTTGCTTCGATACATTAAGTACCGTCGCCCCTATCATTTCTGTTAATTTATATAAAATATTCGTCAAACGTTCTGAATTATATTGTTCATCAATATACGCAATATAATCCTTCTGTTCTCTCTCTGTCTTCGCATAACACACATCATAAATGTTGAAACTCAATGATTTTGTCAAATTGTTGAATCCGTATAATTGCATTTTATAACCTCCACTCAGATTTATCCACTCACTTACTTTCCTTACTAGTACAATGTGATGTCACCTCGTACTTTATAGAATCCTTTTTATACTATAAAAAAAGATGCATGTATCCATGCATCTTGTAAGTCAATTTCACTATCCGCGTAATTATATTTCTCATTTACTCGAAAATACCACAAGTTTCCCTGTAATCTTTCAAGCTGTTTTACCACGCTTCATATTTATAGAGTCTATATAGCAAGAACTACTTTTACCACTCAGATTGACCGTTTCACAAGCTGTGCATTCGTACACAATTTTTGGTTTATAAAGTAACCAACTTATAAAATTTGCGCTCTTAACGCAATCAATAATGTAACCTACTGTTACATTCGGCAGTTGACCCGGCTGTCCGTATGGCCTTAGCTTTCATCCTATTTTTATTCAAATATGACTTCGGCGGTCAAGTAGTTCATTAATATATTGAACCAAGGGCATAGTAACATAGGTTGAAATCAATGTCAACAGTGACCTGTAAAAGTTTCATACACTTTCATACACTTTTGTGATAATAGTATTCATTTTATTTAAAAAACAAGATTTTCATCAGAAATATTCGCTCCACGTTGGAAGAACATAATATAATAAATTGGCAAATAAATGATTTTTCCTTTGGTAGATATGGTTCGTTCATTGGATAATACAAATGCTTTTTGAATATGATAATCTTCATTGCTGACAAATCCATTCAATGCGCTGTGTCTGGTATAATCCTTGCCAGATTTTATTTCAATGGGTATGGTGGACAGTGTGTTGAAATCATCAATAAGATAATCCACTTCACCATGCTTACGCTTGTCATAATAATATAGCGGATACCCATGAGCAATCAGTTCACTAGCCACTACACATTCATAAACAGAACCGAGGTTGATGCTTTTTTGATCATCCAGAATTGCACGAATATTGTTACCATATAAAATTCCAGAAAGGATACCCACATCATTTAAATAAAGTTTCAATAGGTTTTTACCACTGGATTCTAGCAGTGGAAATACAGGATTAGTAATGGCATTTACATGTAAGGCAATACCTGAGCTAATGAGATAATCAAATTCATCTTGATAATGAGAAAACATTTTTCCCGTTTTGTTTTCAATATCTTTTACAATAACTCGTTTTTTCTTATTCTCCATGTTCGATGGAATCAAATCATAAATCCTCTTGATTTTTAGCTTGTTTTCTGTGTCATACTTAGCTGCATCAACTGCATAATATGTGTGGATTTCTGATTGGATTTCTCGAACCGATTGAATGTTATGTTCTGCGATATAAGAATTGACTACATCTGGCAAACCACCTACAAGCAAAAACTTCCGGAATAAATCCATCATTTTTTTATGAGTCCCTTCGTCCAAATCTTCCAATTTGTTGAATTTATTTTGCAAAATAGAAATGGTAAATTGGTTCATTCCATTTGCATATAAAAATTCTTCAAAGTCCAGTGGGAACATTCTGATAGTTCGAATACTTCCCATAGGGATAGATGTGGTTTGAGAAAGTGTGACACCTAAAAGAGAGCCGCTCGCAATAAATGTAAACTTGCCATCTTGTGATAAAAATTTCAAGAGCGTGAGCAAGTGTGGATAAGCTTGTATTTCATCTATAAAAATCAAGGTATTGCTCTTTTCTTGCATCTGATTACCTGATAGCATACTCAGTTGGAGATAAAAATCTTCTATGGTTTTCGTTTCTGCAAAAAGTCGCTCTCCCAGAGAATCTTCAACCATATTAACTTCAATAAAATTAGCAAACATCTTATTTCCGACGTGACGAATAATATATGTTTTTCCAATTTGTCTTGCACCATCAATTAAAAGTATTTTGCTAGAATCAGACTTTAGATGGGCTTCTATAGTTGCTTCTATTTTTCGATAAAGCATAACGATACCTCCTTTTTATGATTTTTCAATATAATTTTAGCACGCAAAAAATGATTTTTCAATATAATATTTGTTTTCAAAATATTATTTTTCAATATTTTTTATATGCCAGAAACATTGTCATTTTCTGAAATATATAATATAATTATCTATAACTACTATTAATGATTCATTGTTTCAAAATGAGGAGGAAAAAATAATGAATAATGCAGAATTAAAACAAAAAGCAAAAGAACAAATGAGTGGAAATATTGGAATACTGATTGGCTGTGCAGCAGTTGTATATGTAGCTAGCTTCTTAGTATCATTAATTCCTATGGTAGGTCCTTTGATTGTAACAATACTAACACCTAGCTTAGTTCTTGGAATTACAGCAATCTACATTAACTTAACTAAAGGAATTGTTCCACAGTTAGGCGATGTTTTCAAAGAAATCAGCAGATGGTTACCAGCTTTTATTCTTAATATCGCAATTAGCGTATTTGTGTTCTTATGGTCACTATTACTTGTTGTACCAGGTATTATCAAATCATTCTCTTATTCTATGTCTTATTACATTCTAGCTGAGAATCCTGACATGACTGCAAAGCAATCACTCAACGAAAGCAAGCGTATTATGGATGGACACAAGATGGATTATTTCATGCTAATGCTTTCCTTTATTCCTTGGATAATATTGGGTGTTATAACTTGCGGACTTGCATTCCTTTATGTTATCCCTTATGTATCAACTGCAACAGCTAACTTCTACAACGAAATCAAAGGCCCTGCTGTAAATACTAGCTACCAAACATACTAATTAGATTGCTTTTATTTAATTTAAAACCTTTTATATTACGAATCAAAAATACGACATGTCACCTCTATTAACGGAGTGCATGTCGTATTCCATCTATCTTACATCGCCTTATCTTCTATGTATTTATACATTAATCTAGTTCCATAGCCTGTGGCTCCAACAGTAGTATATGTGGTTCCTGTCGTCGTATCTGCTATGCCTGCCATATCTATATGTAGCCATGGTTTTTCATTAACAAATTCTTTTAAAAACGTACCTGCTGTCATAATACCTGCTCCATTTAAGCAAGAAATATTAGATAAGTCAGCAATCTCTGATTTTAACCCTTCTTTATATAATTTAAATAATGGCATTTGCCAGATTTTTTCTCCTGTAGATTCTGCTGCCTTATTTAATGCACTAAAT
>JAWXVA010000225.1:0-2118 GCA_044425815.1 Eubacteriales bacterium | reverse complement strand
AAAATAATCCCATAATTTTAATCTCCTTTTAAGTGTATGTTATATTCGTCGTAGTATCATTGCATTAATAAGATTAATTATATAAAATAATTCGCAATATTACAAGAAACTTGACGAAAAAGATAGCGTAAATTTACATTCGGATATAATGGTATAGAGTTCACCTATGATTCGCTGATAAAATATCAGGACTAGACTTCTAAATCCACTATACATCATTTTTTCAATCCTAACAAGCCCAGCAATCTCTTCTGGGCATACTTCTGCTTATTCCTCTTGTCTGTGCTTTTGACCAGTTCTGTTTTCTCTGTCAAGGATGCTTTGCACCACTTGTGGCTTTGTCCTTGACAGAGAATCAGGTACTGGTCTTTTTGTAATCAAGAGGAATAAGCCTCTTTTTCACATTTCATGTGTACCCCTTAAAGCCCCCATATGTGACTATTGAAGTAAATGATTTTTTTATTATGTTGCGATACACTATGGCTAATACTTTCCGTATATTTACCCAATTGACCATGTCTATTAGATTCTGCCTTCATTATCTCTTTTGCACTTAAAACGTCATACTCTGCTCCTACCGCAAGTGGTAACTCTTTTTCTTGCATTCGTATCAATTCAAGCATATCTCCACCATTTAGATAATACCCACGTAATTGTGCCATCTTTTCGGCACCTGTTTTACTCCAACCCATGGGTCTAGAACTCATACGACTAGACAGCACATGACTTACATGGCCTTCCGTGCTACTTCCTTTCACGCCTTCTTTATGCTGCAATCTCAGTTTAGCAGCAGTCCAATTAGACAGAATATATTCCTTTGCTTTTGTTATCCTCTTTATTCCAACCTCATCACTTAAGCAAGCTTCTAGTCGTTCCACTATATCCTCAAATTCTCTTTTTGTTTTCTTTCGAATAGCCTCGTGTAATTCTTTCTTTGCATCCTCTTGACTATCTTTCATATGACTAGTTAGTTTTATGATATATTTAGATAAATGAAATTCGTCCAATACATGAACTGCTCCATGAATACGTTTGATTCCTGCCTTTATCCATGCACCTCCATCGGAGTTTACGTATATCTTTTTCACTTTTGATAAATCATAATGATTATCTATGTAGTCATATACCTCATCCCAGAACTCTTCATTTTCTTTTCCGTGATTTACCCCACAAAAGTAATGTCGATTTGTCAAACAATACCTGTTGCTTTGTGGGGATTCTTTTTCAACTCCATCATATACATAAACTAGTTTGGTGATAAGGCAGTTGTTTTTGCGATTATTTTTAAGCTTCTCTAAATCTCCCTTTTTATCGTGAAATTGAAGGGATACATGATCTTCATCTGCATCTATATACAAATATTCCACTTCTTTTTTTGTAATTGGCTTTTCCTCGTTTTTAGGAAAGGTTAATTGATGTATCTTGTTTTTTACTGTCTGTTTACTCACTTTGGATGTAAGACTTGTTTCTTCTCCACCACGTCGATATGACGTCTGTACGGCTTCTTCTAGTAACCTTGCAACGGCATCTTCTGTAAGTCTTGTTCCAGGCTCCATCCCCAGAATACGATCTAACAAGTATTCGCTCTTTCCAGTTTTCTTATTCGTAAATAGTGTCTTTCTAAAATGTACATCTCCTAGAGATGTTGTTAATTGTTTTGTGGAGTGACATTCCACCACCCAATGACATAATCGAATTGGGCTATCTATCAACATCTGATTCATACTTTCTAAGGAATCTTTTATCATTTCTAATCCTAGGTTATGAAGCTCTGATGTGAGACCAACCACATACTCCGCCATATCCTTTGGATTTTTCATGAAATCATCTTCAAGTTTTTCAAATCTTTTAATGCAATTTTCTTCAAAATATTTTATACTGTTATACATAGAGAACACCTTCCTTGTGCGTATTTTGTTTTGTCACTCAATACTTTATCACAAAGTGGTGTTCTCTTTTTTTATTTTTCCATTATTCCGAATAAAATTTTACGCTAGCGACGAAAAAACTATTTATTTATTAAGGCAAATGATACAATAAGCAAAGGGGAGATATAAAATAAAAAATAGTATAGATAAAGAAAAGGGGGAACTATGAGGTTATATAAAATTAAATCGA